>NZ_DOPT01000097.1:76107-90109 GCF_003512625.1 Herpetosiphon sp.
GTATCGTTTCCGGAAACGATACCGATAGCATGAATCTTAACACAATTTAATACTTTGTCAAGTTAATCCAATAAGCTAATGCTCTAGCAAAGCGTATGACTAACTGGCGCAACTAACCATGGCTATGGGTCGTGTATCAGAAACACTCAACCGTGGGAGTAGGGCAGAAGTCCTAAACCATAAGTTTATCGATCAAGGGGTGGTGTGGGAGTAAACACCTATATAGCCAGAGGTTATATCTCGCTATACTCTTTGCTATCCAAACTCATCACAGCTATACGGGGTTGCTATGGATCGCAAACAATTTCTCAAACTTCTTGGCACCAGTGTCGCAACAGGCTTTTTAGTTCGCTCTTTCGAACCCAAACAAGCCGCTGCGATGGGACTCACGGCGCTACAGTTTAGTGGTACAACGCTCGCTGATTGGAAAACAGTGCTTGGTGATGGTTTATGGACAGCACCAAATCAAGTACCGGTCAATAATGCTGATATTCAAACCGATCAAACATCCACCAAAAGCATTCTGCGAGCAAATATCAGCCAACGTGGAGTCATGGCGCATAACATTACCTATAAATCACTGATTGATCAGGATCTGTTTGAGTATATTCATACAACCAGCTATGAATTTCGCTTACCATATATTCCTCAGACAAATTCAGGAATCCAAAATGCTCAAACCTTTGAAGGTGGTTTTTTTATCTGGGATGGCAGCCAAACCCAACTAGATTATGGATGTGCCTTTCAATGGGTGCTCAACCCATGGATGAGTACATTCGGGACAGTCTATAGCTGGTCAAGCGATGGCGCTACACAAGGCTGGATACCGTGTGGATTCCTCCAACCTGATACGAATTGGCATCAATACCAAATGATGGTTGATTATCATAACCAAACCTGCCGGCTCACGATTGATCAAACCAGCATCCCCATTTGTTTTACGGCAACACCCAAAGTCGGCTGGGGGACGGAAACTGCTGCACGATTTCAAACTGAAATTATTAGTATCTGGCCTGGTAATACTAGTATTGCACCATCACATGCTGTTGAAATTCGTAATTGGAATTGGAATTTACAACCATACACCTAAGCAATAGGGGATGATCATGCGAAATATTCGTCTTGAAACAAGCAGTATCGATAATCAAGCGACATTAAGTAGTGCCTTGGATCGATTAATGGCCTATCCTGGCTGGTATCAGCGCGAATGTGAGCCATGGCTAGATTTGGTGAGTTATTTTGATAGCCAACATAGCCTACAGCCACATAAAACACGCAAAGCTGGGTTCGAGCAATTTATTATCGAGATTGTTGGCGCTGAATCCTTTTGGACAAAATACCCAAAATTAGCAAATCTTTTAATTAAATGGATTGCCGATGTAAACAAACGGGCAATGCAGCGCTCAGGGCAGGCGATTATCCGATTAACGCTTTTGCCTTAAATCTTTGGGTGTTTTTTGCGTTTCCAGCGGCGATAACCCTGCCATCCTCCGATTAATCCAAGCATGCTTAGCACGATAAGCGTTATTCGAAACGGCTTGAGCCACGCCTCCCACCAGCGAATAAACGGGCTAGGCTCAAGCCCCAACAACACTTTGCTGATTAATTTTGGTTCATAGGTCTCGTTATAGAGTCCTAATTGGGTTTGCGGGCCACGTTGCCATGGCCAAAACCCAGCAACAGCCTTTGGAACCTCAGGAATATCGAAGAGTGTCCAGATCAAAAAACCATTATAGGCTTCGGCTTGTTGCATTAATCCCGTTAAGTAGTTTGCTTGCTCACGCTGGTTGTGGCCATGAGGAAAAAATGGGCTATTCCAGGTTGGCATCCCAATCTCAGTTAACAGGAGCGGTTTCTCGCCAACTACCTGTCTGAGGCGTTGATAGTGGGTTGCCAATAGTTCAGTTGATCCATAGTAATGAAACGAGACCAAATCGACATCTTGATATAACCGTTCAGCAGCTTCAGGTGTAGACCAGCCAATCGTAATCAGATGATGGGGATCAAGCCGACGAAGCTGGCGGATGCTATGCTGGAGCCATGCCTCAACCACTACCTGACTAGCAGTTGCATAATCACGATCTGGCTCGTTTTTAACATCCCATGCCATAATCGCCGGATGTTCTCGTAATGCAGTTACCACGGTTGTTAAATAGCTGTCGGTTGCTTGCCAGCGTGCCAGCTGATAATCGCCTAAAAAATCGAATAAGGTGACAATGACCTTGATGTTCGCTTGATCAGCCTGATCCAGAAAATCGGTCACAGAACGTAGATAGAGACTTGTGCTATAGGGTTCGGTAAATTGCTCAAACGGAATGAAAATCCGCACACTATTCAAATTTAGTTGTTGAACTAACGCGAGATCTTTTGTCGTTTGTTGGGGTTGATAGGCAGGCCAAAATTGTAGCCATGGAGTTTTAGAAGGATAATAATTAACGCCTCGGGCGATAAAAGGCTGATCGGCAAGTTGTAACTGTTGCTGATTAACCTGCAACAGTTGAGGCCTTGGTTGATACGAGGGTTCTATCGGGGTTGGCAGTTCGTGGCGAACCCAATGCCGAATTCGCCATGTGCCATCTTGCAACAGCATCACAATCTCATAGCGTGCATACAACCATTGAGCCGATACTATTTCCCCGTCAGCATCATAGATCATCTGATAGATCTCGGCTTGGGTATCGGTCAGAGCTACAATTGAGCCATCTGCTGCATAGAAATGCAGTTGTAATTGGTGGGCTGTATCAATTTGATCGATCTTTATATTCTCAGTCGTGCTGATACTAGTCGTGAGATAATGCAAGGCTGGCCCACTAAAACTGGTGTGTAAATTGTAGGGACGGCCAATCTTCAAGGAAAGATTCCATTGGAGCCACGCTCGACCATAATCGCTGGTCAGTTGTTGGCGAGTAAAATCTTCCATCACACGACCAGTGTCGGGGTCGTCAGGCAGCCACTGTGTTGCGATTGCGGCTTCGGGCGGCAACATGGGTGGCAATTTTAGGGCACTAGCAGGGTCGGCACCTTGCTGGAAGCTAGCGACAAGCCAGGCAACCCGACCAACTCCCCACCAGCCACATTGACCAAGGATGAGCAAAAAGAGGAGCCATATAATAATTTTGAAGCGCCGCTGACTCATGAACCACATCTCATTTGTATCAAGGAACTACCAGCAATAATTTGGCTTGTTTATCGCCAACCCGGCAGATCAGGGTATAACGACCTGCTGGCAACAACGATCGCCGGATCGTTGTTTGGATATAACCCGCCACAACATCGCTCGTTTGTTCAAACCTTGCAGGTCCAGTGACTTGTAATACTGCAATCGTCCCATCGGGAACATATTGCTGTAAACTCCCACTAATTGGCCCTGCGGTAATGCTAATTACATCGGTTGCAACCACTGCCTGCAACGCAAAATCAAACCCACCATTCGGCGGAACATCGACTATAAGTGGCTCACTGGCTACCCGAAAAATGCGTGCTTGGATCGTCAAGGTGGTTGCTTGATTGGGTGATAGAATCTGGGCTTCGGCAACGCCCCGAATCGTCACACTATTAATCAGCCGTTTCAGACCAGTCCCATCATTAACCTCAAATACTACGCTTGTACCATCGGGCATCACATTGCCAAACGCGTCGCGAATAAGGTTTGTTTGAACCGGAATAAAACTATGTCCATCAGCGCTAATCCGAGTCGGTAACTGACCAAGCTGAATACTAATATCGACTGGCCAACCAGCAACTTCAAGCAACTCGGCTTGAGGCCCAAGCCGGTCTTGGCTTGTAGCACTAATCAATGTTTTTCCAGCAACGGTTTGACTGTAGAGTCGTTGCCATGCTAGTAGATGGGCGGTTTTGACCGTAATTCGCGTTAGCTGTTGATTTGGGCGTTGAGCCGTAATATCTACCGCCGAGGCATCAGCAATCGGGTTGCCAAATTGATCATGGGGAATCACGACAACCATACTCCAAGTTGCACCATTGGCAATAATCGAACGTGCCCCAACTAAAGGGCGAAGAGGTTCAACCACCATTCCTGGCTGAAAACTGGTTGTCGCGCGAGCCTGTACCTGGCCTACCTGGGCCACAATTGTTACATCACCGCGTTGCTCATTCCATGGGGAGATCAAGGAGGTTGTTCCTTGCCCATTCACAATCGTTACTGCTTGACTATGCACAGCATAACTTGTTTGCATCGTGAGGTTCACAAGGCCATTCCAGTTTGGCTCAACCTCAAGCAAAATTGGGAGATCAGCCCCAACTACACTGGTTGGAGCCACGCCAATCGTGATCCGAGTTGGAGCCGATGGAAGCGATTGTTGCGATTGACAGGCGATTAACCAGCAAGCGCTAAGCAGGAGTAGCATCCAACGCATGATCAATTCTCCGCAAAATAGCCATGAATACTGATGCGAACCGCAGAATAGCCCGTCGTTGCGGGAAGAGTCAGGAAATAGCTCGGCTCAGCATCAGGAATCCCTGCCTCGACCAAGGCGTTGACCACCGTATCGCCATCAGTTTTAATGATCTGAATTGCTGATGCAGGAATAATGGGAATACTTACCACTGTTGAGCGTTGTGGACGAATCGAGCTTGCCACAAAAGCGTGATCAACCCAAGCCACGTCACCATTTGCATCGTAATAGGTTAGCAAAATATGCGGAATAGTAGCTTCTTCCGTACCATTATTGATCGCAGTCAACTCAATCTGCTGCGGTTCTGCATGCGCATGTACAACAACATCTTGCACTGCCAACCCCCGATTAAGATCGCGATTGGTCACAACTGCTTTGGCATAGACGATAAAATGGTCAATTGGTGAGGGGAAGGATACTGGTGAGAATGCATTGGGGTTGAATTCGCCAGCGGTTAATGTATCGCTCAGCACCGCCCCAGCTACTCCTTCAAAGTCAATTCGAAAGGGAGTTACTTCTTTCGGTAAAATCTTATGATTGATCACCGATTGGGCATTATAGCGGGTCAGTTCTCGATCATTCTCATCAAAGAGGATTCCAGTCACGGTAAGATCAGCGGGATCAACATCGAGATTCAACACTTCGCCAACAATACTAGTACGCCCTCGATAGGAGACCAATCGCGATGAAAGGACAGAAAGTTTAGGCCGATCTTGGACATCAGCAAATGAGGTTATCGTCGTGGTGACTCGTCGTCGTCCAGCCGCAAACCAATCAATCGCAGCTTGTCGAATAAATGTATCAGGCGGAACCCGTACATCTACCTTGGCAGTCGGGATATACCATTGACTATCACGTTTAACCAAGATCAGCCGTTCTCGGGTTGGGTATTCGTTAAGCGCTGTAACCCAACGTGTCTCCACATCGACGATCCGCGTTGTTTGATCACCCCCCAAATCGTTAACAATGACCGAATCTAATTTGCCATACGAAGCCACTAAGCCCCCTTGAACTGAAAGTTCAAGTAGATATTGATCATATGTCGGGCGTGTTTGCGGATCAAGGCGGGCATAGGCTGCTGAAAACCGTCGGAAATCGAGATCATCGTAATATGCCAAGACCACAGCTTCGGGGCTTTGTTGCACTTGGGCATAATGTCGCCAGCCGGTAAAAATACTTGCAAGCAGAATCAAGCCTAATAATCCATTTCGGACTGCATGCGCCGATGGCGGAGCAGGCTTAAGCTTTGGCAGCTTTTGCCAGAGCGTGCGCCAAATTTGCCAACGCGTTCGGCGTTGATCATTAGTAGCTGGCACAACTGACCAACGTTTAAGCAATTGATCAAACGTATACCACCAACGTTCATAGGGAATGATCGGAATACGATGCGGCAACAATGGCCGAAGCATTCGTCGCAGGCGTGGCCCCCATAGCCCCGCACTCAAGGCCAAAATTCCCAAGCCTAGGGCTGTAGGTGGCACTACCCCCCAGATAATCCGTTGAAACCAGGGAATTTCCCGCCGAGGCAAGATCTCAGGTAGTGGCGGAATATCCTCACGTTCCCAAACCACCAACCCGTTTTCTAGGCGTTGAATCCGATGCCAACCTGAAAAATAGAGTAGCGGATCGTAAAATTGATCATTGGAAAATACATATTTGAGGTTGTATTTATCGGGAACTGCCAAAAATTGCTGTAACGAACCAATCCCGGGAATCCCACGGAATTTAGCTCCCTCAAGCCGCTCAACTGGGGTTGTAGTTAATTCTGGTAAGCGACGAGCTGAATGATAATTGCCATCAACTGTGGTAGCCGTCGTTTGAGCCGAAACCCACGCCATCTGATCGCCAAAGCCAAGCATCAAATAGCGCCAGCGCCAGTGTTCATCTTTTTCGATAAAGGCAACCAATGGCACCGGATCAATCGCATCAGGCTGAAAGCGGCGAAATTGGGTAAAGTTTGAGGTAAATACGGCAACCCCAACATAGATCAGCACACAACAGACTTGGGTTATGCGCCACATCTTGTTGCCAAATTGGTCGCGCAGATAGCGGGCAAGATTACCATGACGCATGCTCACCACAAATTCACCAAGCAAGGGCGTAAATAAAATTGTGGCCCAAAAGGTAAACCGATCAAGGGTTAAAATATCAAATGCGCCGCCTAAAAGAGCCTTAGGAATAGGCGTAGTACCGCCAGTTCCTAGTAAAAACAAGGCACTGATCGAGAGCGCCATGGGCCATGCCCGACTAAAAAAACCTTTATAAAAAAGATAAGGCAAGACCAACAAGGTCGAGCCATAAGGCAATAACCAAAAAACAATCCCCGCATTTGGGTTCTCAATAAACGAATCACGTGATGCGTGAGGAATTGGCACTTGGCTGATCGGGTCACTGCTACTCCAAAGCCAATATGGTAAGACAACCAAGACCAAGGCAGCAATTAAACCTGGTCCATAGATCGCGGTGCGAATCAATGGTGGTGCAATTCGGCGTAAGCGTCGAACGATTAATGGGCGAATATTTGAACGTGTAATGCGAGCAGGATGCAGCGTATCCTCATCAGCTTTTGCTTGTCGAAATGCTTCAACCAAGGCTAAAAGAATCACTGGCCCGGCAAAAAAGACCGCTCCAAATAAGGTTGTTACATGATGTCCAGCGGTGGTTGCTGCATGTAATAACCATGCTCTGATCAGATCACGCCAATCACCTTCACTCAGCCAGCGTTTGACAAATGGCAGGGTATTCAACAAAAACCCTAAAGAAAAAGTTGTTGGGAGCTGCCCAAATACATGCACGGTTTCGCAGATGCTCGAACTGAACACAATGAGCAGAGCGGCATAACCTGCCGCTTCCTCAGAAACCCAAAGCTTGGCAAATCGATACATTCCAAGGGTTAAATTAAGCAGCGCAGCCAATTGGACTACCACAAACGCTGGCAATAAACCAATCACCATCCCCAGCAACCCTATCGATTGTTGGGAGCCTGGTGGATAACTAATCAGCGGAAAGCCCGTATACCAGCGATAATCCCAATGATCAAACCATGTTCGTCGATAATGATCGGCAAAGAAAATATGCACATAGGCATCGTAAGTGCGTTTGAAATTGCCCGATACCAGCAAGATTCCATGAAATGCAATCACCAGAATCAAGGCAGTCAGCAAATGTGGATTGATCGGAACGCGACGTTGCATAAAGTGATACCTCATCGATTCCTACAAGCATACTGATGTCAAGGTTTAAAAACAGCAATTAATCCTGACACAATGATGACATCCTACGAAGCATCATAGCACTCGTCAAAAGTGCTATGGCTAGGGTGTACCGTTAGACCATACGCAAGTACCTCTTCCCCGATTATGCTACAGCTATCTACTATTTTCATATCAAGGAATAGTCCCAATGGGAGACATTCGCTACCACCAATGGAAACATGAGCCTTTAACCGAAATGCCACATATTTCGGTAGTGGTTCCCTGTTTCAACGAACAGGAACGTATTCTACCAACCATTGGCGCAATTATGGCATGTTTTTGTACGCTCGGACGGCCATGGGAATTAATCATTAGCGATGATGGATCAACCGATCAAACCGTTGCCATAATCGAAGAACTTGGGTTTGCCAATATTAACTTGTTGAAAGCGCCTTGTAACCAAGGCAAAGGCAGTGCCGTTCGGGCAGGGATAATAGCTGCACGTGGTGATTTTATTCTCTTTGCAGATGCTGATAATTCAACCCCAATTGAGCAAATTCATCAGTTGTTACCATTGCTTGAAACAGGTGCCTATGATCTCGCGATTGGCTCTCGCGCAACTATTGCAGCTCACACCCAACATCGCAGTCTCGTTCGCCGCACGATGAGCGCAACCTTACGTGCAATTGTTCACTATGGGTTACAGTTGGACATCTACGATAGTCAATGTGGCTTCAAAGTCTTTCATCAGAGTGTTGCAAAACACTTAGTTCAGCTTCAAACCATGCCAGGCTTTGCTTTTGATCTTGAATTGTTGTTTCTCGCCAAAAAATATCACTACCAAATCATTGAAATTTCTGTCGAATGGATCGATGCGCCCGGCTCAAAAGTCCATCCTATTCGCGATACATACCGCTTTATTCGTGACATTCTGAAAATTCAAATTAATAACCTGCGAGGTCGCTATGCCAAACCGTGGCTTAAGGCTCGTCATCGTGACAACCTTCCCTCCAAGCACTGGTACGCTTAATGAGTATGCCTGGCATTTCGTGCGGGCTTTTCAACAAAAGCGCGAAATTCGTGAGATTATTGTCTTAGCCGATGAGCTTGCCAGGCCAGAACCAGAGCTACCAAATCAAATTAATGGTATTTCGCTCCAAATACAGCGTTGTTGGCAGTTTAATCGTTGGGATACTGCCCAGCGGCTTATGCGTGAGATTGAACAAATTAACCCTGACGCCGTGTTATTCAATTTGCAATTTGCAACCTTTGGCAATCGCCGTATTCCAGCAGCCTTAGCACTATTAACGCCAGCCTTGGTTCGCCAAAAAGGCATTCCAAGTATTGTTTTATTGCATAACATCATGGATACAGTGGATCTTAAGCAGGCTGGGTTTGCTGGCAATCAATTAATCAATTGGCTTACAAAATTCGCTGGGCGCATTATTACCCGTCAATTATTACGCGCTGATTTAGTTGCGGTAACAATTCCACGCTATGTCGAAATCTTAGAACAAACCTATGCAGCAACGAATGTGCTTTTAGCTCCCCATGGAGCCTTTGAAACGCCGCCACCTCCAACGGCTCCAAGCACCGATTGCTGGCGCTTTTTAGCTTTTGGAAAATTTGGTACTTATAAAAAAGTTGAAACCCTGATTGAAGCATTTGCTCAAGTCCAAACCAAGCATCAACAACCCATGGAATTAGTGATTGCAGGCTCTGACAGCCCAAACGCAGCTGGTTATTTAAACACTGTTCAACAGCAATATGCCCATGTTCCTAATGTACTCTTTACTGGCTATGTTCCAGAAGAAGCCGTTGCAGGCTTGTTTCAATCGGCAACAGCCGTTGTTTTTCCCTATACCAGTACCACTGGAAGCTCGGGAGTGCTCCATCAGGCAGGATCATATGGTCGCGCCGCGATCTTGCCAAACCTCGGCGATCTTGCCGATATTATCAGCGAAGAGGGTTTTGATGGCGTGTTTTTTGAACCTGAAAACGTTACCAGCCTCGCTTTAGCCCTTGAGCAATTGCTGCTTGACCCTGCAAGATGCCATGCGTTAGGGATGCAGAACTACGCTGCTGCTTGTGGCTTACCAATTAGTGATGTTGCTGATTGGTATCTTTTGCATCTGCAAACCTTGCTGCGTCAGCCAGCAATTGCACCAAGATTTCAACAGGAGGTTTTATGAATCGGCGACTTGACCCAGCCTATAAAACCGAAATTTTGTATCTCGAAGGCCGTTTTGATGTGCATAGCCTGATTCAATTACGTACATGGCAGCCGAATGCCACCATGCCGCATATTATTTTAGAGTTAAGCCAAGTTAATTTTGTTGACTCGGCAGCCTTAGCTTGGATGGTACGCTTAAACAAGAATGTTAGCAATATCCAGGGAAGCTTAACCATTTGTGGATTGCAACAACCAGTTCAAATTATTCTAGAGCTAACTCGACTTGATCGCGTGTTATCGCTCACCGAAACACTTGATCAGGCTCTTGCAAAAGTTGGCGAATACTAGTTGGCGAATGCACATGAACATGCTTTTACAAAACATCCCAGCGTTTGAAACCATTGCCACGGCTTGGCTCAAAACGGGCATTCAAGCATTTGGCTTATGGGTTGATAGCCGCTATCAACAAGTTTGGCCGCCGAGTAATACGATCACAACGGTTGCATTTCGTGCGCCGCTAGTTGTAAATGGTCAAGCAATTGGCGAATTACATATTGCCAGCGACCGCCAGAATTGTAGCCAAGAACGACTAGATGCTGATGCTGGCTTATTAGCGGCACTTTTGCAATATGAACATAATGTCCATTTATTAACTGATGAATTAATTGATTGTCAAGATCAACTTGTTACGTTATATGATATTTGGACTTCTATGGGTCAACATGGTGACTTAACTGCCCTTATGCAATCGCTGATGCGCGAGGTCGTTCGATTAACCAAAACCTCGAATGCTTGGATTAGTTTTGCTTCAGGTTTAGGCGTACAACATATTATAACCCATGGTTTTGTGCCAATATCAGAGCAAATGTTGCGCTCAATCCAGACAAATCAGTTTGCACTATTTACCAAACACGATCCAATTTGTCAACATTTAGATATTGTAAATCTCTTGTGGATGCCTATTACGATTCGTTCAGTAATTATTGCCGGTGGGCTAGGAATTTGCAATAAAACAGGTGAGTTTAGTGCAACCGATATTAAATTTGTTCAAGCAATTTGTGAGCATATTAGCCTTCAACTTGAACAGCAGATGCTTTATCAAGAAAGTTTAGCCAAGGCTCAAATGGAATCCGAGTTAGCCTTGGCGCAACGAGTACAACAACGTTTGTTGAGCACTCCTCTGCCAAGTGTGGCCGATATACAATTAACTGCCCATGCCAAACCAGCCCGGATTATTGGGGGCGATTTCTATGATGTGCTTCAACGGCCAGATGGAAGCGTTGCCATTATGGTTGGTGATGTGGTTGGCAAAGGTGTTGCTGCCGCATTATTGATGATGCTAAGCCGAACGGCTCTTAGAAATGCTGCGCTGGCAACCCATGATCCAGCAGCAATTCTTGAACGTACCAATATGGATCTTTACGACGACTTAACCACGGTTGGGGTATTTATTACGGTCTTTGTGGCAATTTATCATCCCAAAACCCATATGCTGTGGTATGCAAATGCTGGCCATGCCCCTGTATTGATCTTTCGCAATCAGCAAACCCAGTTGCTCGAAGCTGATTGTCCGCCAATAGGAGTGCTGCCACAACTTTGTGCTGGTAGCCATGCCCAAATTATGAATCCAGGCGATATCCTGATTGGTGCAACTGATGGCTTTAATGAAACTCATAACCAATATCAAGAGATGTTTGGGTATCAGCGACTCTGCCAACTCCTGACCCAGCATCATGAATTATCAGCAACAGCCTTATGTAACCTTTTCTTTCAGCAAGTTGAGGCCTTTGGCAATAGTTGTGTTCAAGAAGACGATCGCACAATGATTATATTAAAGACCAACCCATGAGGTCGTGTATGGTTGATATTGTTATCCCAGCTAGAATTGATTTGCTTGTCGAGATTGCTAGTACGGTTCGGCGATTCCTCCAAACGTTGCCCATCATTGAACAGCATCCGCAGCTTATCTACAATATTGAACTCGCTGTGCATGAAATTTGTACCAATATTATCACCCATGCCTATGAATTCAATAATGCTGGCTCGATTGCCATTAATGTCCGATTTTATTCACTAACCAATCAGCTTGAAATTAATATTTATGATTGGGGCAAGCCGTTTTATGCCGATCAACGCAGATTACCCGATCTTGAGCATGGGCAAGAGGGTGGGTATGGATTATTTATCGTTGAACAAGTGCTGGATTCGCTATGTTATCGACGCACTGCAACAGGCAATCATTGGCAGTTAATCAAACAATTAGGAGCAACATATGAGCATTGCTAGCCAAACGAAAGTAATTAATATTGGTATTTTAACCCTCAGCGATCGCTTTGATATCGCCGCATTATCAACCTTTCGCCAAGCAGCCGATCACATTCTGGCCCAAACTAACTACCTTGTGATTGATATGGCTGCGGTGAGTTTTTTTGATAGCGCTGGGATGGCGGCATTAGTAAATGTGCTTAAACGTGTTCGCGAACAAGCAGGTGATATTCGCGTTGTTTGGCCAATAGCCGAAGCTGCCCGCCGAATTGTCAGTCTCACAAAGTTTGATCGCGTCTTCACTAGTAGCCCATCGGTTGAATCAGCCTTGAGTATCTGGTAGACCATAGCGCAAATAGCTATCTAAGCTCTATTGAAGGATGCCCTATGCGTATAGTATCCCTACCAGCTCGTCAATCGATTCAGCGTTTGCTCGGCGAGCATTTAAAAAAACGTCCAGGCCTGTGGCTCTTTATAAGCATGATGTTGGTTAATGCAGGGAATTATGGGTTTAATGTTTTGGTCGGGCGCTGGCTTGGGCCATCGGCTTACGCCGAAATTAATTTAATGATTACCTTGTTTTTGATTGCAACCTTTATTACAAGTGGCTTGCAGATGAGTGCTGCTCGAGCAATTGTTGGCTCAAATAACCAGGCTATCTTAACCATGTTGCGACGGGTTGCTTGGGTTTGTGGTGGCTTAAGCTTGCTCGGTTTGGGGCTTTTTGCAGCATTTTGGCAAACCCTGTTTCACACAGCTAGTGCCAGCCCATTTATTATCTTAGGGGTTGGGCTAGCCTGTTATTATGCCTTGGGCGTTGAGCGCGGTATTGCCCAAGGATGTGCGCATTTTGGGCGCTTGGCTTGGAATTTTCAGATCGAGATGGCTGTTCGACTGATGGGAGCATGCGTCTTTGTTGGATTAGGTATGGGTGTCGCTGGTGCAACGATCGCTTTAAGTAGTTCGATTGTCATTGCATGGTTGGATAGTAGGAGATCTTATGCTACGGTTGAGCAACATAGAACGAACAATTCTATCCAGCTGCAAATGATGCTTCCGATTATCATCCATCTTTTGGGTCAAGTTTTAATTAATAATAGCGATGTGTTGTTGGTCAAAGCATGGTTTCCGGCAATGATTGCTGGCCAATATGCAGCCTTAGCGCTCATAGGACGGGTTGTGTTTTTTGCAACAGCCACCTTAGGTACCATTCTCTTTCCCCGAGTGTTACGTTCTACCCAACATAGCGAACAACAACGACTTTTCTGGCAAAGTATTATGATAACCGTGGCGATTGCGGGACTGATTACTTTGTTATGTAAAATTATACCGCAACTAATCCTTGGATGGCTTTTTGGTGAGGCCTATCTTCCCATCGCAGATTTCTTATGGCTATATGCGGTGGCAACGAGTTGTTATGCCATTGCTAATATTAGCATCACGTATCAGCTTGCTCAGGATCGTTCATTTGGTGCATGGATTGCTCTGCTTGCAGGTAGCATTCAAATCGGGGTAATGAGCTGGTTCAATCAGAGTATTCACCAGATTTTATATAGCCAAGTTGGAGTGATGCTTGGTTTACTATTGGTGCTTATGCTCTACGAATTCTATAGGGCTCGTGCACGGCAGAAATTCTCAAAATCCAGGGTAATTTGATTGCGATGTTGAGGGGCATGGCTTCACGCCATGCCCTATTAATTTAGTGCTTACTTTGCGGCCAAGAAACCGCGCTGCAAAATCGATTGAATAATCGAGCGCTGTGGATTGTTTGAGCGCAGCGAGCTTTCTCCCCGCATCGTTTGCGGAAGATAAATGGTATAGCTAGGAATTGGATTCGTCGCCGTCGCGGTTGGTGTGCTGGTTTCCGTTGGCGTATTGGTCGCGGTTACTGTCGCGGTCGGCGTGTTCGTTGGCGTATTGGTCGCCGTCGCCGTTGCCGTTGGTGTGCTGGTTTC
>NZ_DOPT01000014.1:0-8192 GCF_003512625.1 Herpetosiphon sp.
CCCTCACCCCCTCTCCCGCACGCGAGGCGAGGGGGAACCGCTCTCGGAGTGCTCCCCTCGCCCGCTCTGTGGGAGAGGGGCTGGGGGTGAGGGAACGTGACAATTGGTTGTTAACGCTATGAACCATTACACATAGAACATAGAACATAGAGTTGGGGATCGGGAATTGGGTGTTGGGTATTAAGCTATAGCCTTACGATGCAACGAAATAATTAGTGAAATTCGTGTAATTCGTGGCTAAAACCTGACCCCTGATCCCTCTTAATAATAGAAAGATAACCAATGACAATCGGATTGCTTTTTCCTGGACAAGGCTCGCAGAAAGTTGGCATGGGCCGCGAGGTCTATGAACAATCGCCTGCGGCCCGCGCAATTTTTGCTGAAGCCAATGCTGTGCTTGGTTTTGATCTAGCGGGTTTGTGCTTTGATGGGCCTGAAGCTGATTTAACTGCGACTGAAAATACCCAGCCTGCCTTGCTGACGGTCAGCGTGGCCTTGTTGGCGGCAATTGCTGAGGCTGGCGTGGATCTGCATCCAAGCATTGTGGCTGGCCATTCATTGGGCGAATATAGCGCCTTGGTGGCCGCCAAAGCCCTCGATTTTGCTACAGCCCTGCGTTTGGTGCGCCAACGCGGCGAGTTGATGGCTCAAGCCAGCGAAGGCGCAATGGCCGCCGTTATTGGGCTGGATCTTGGGCCACTCGAAGCAATTTGCGCCAATGTTAGTAAGTTGGGCGCATGTGTCGTGGCCAATCAAAATGCCCACGGCCAGTTGGTGATTAGCGGGGCCAGTGCGGCGGTTGCGGCGGCTAGTGAACAAGCCAAAGCAGCAGGAGCCAAGAAAATCATGCCTTTGAATGTGAGTGCCGCGTTTCACTCACCCTTGATGGCGGCAACCGCTGCTGGTTTAGCGCCAGCAATTGCGGCGGCAGCAATGAGCGCAGCCCACGTGCCATTGATTGCCAACAGCACAGCGCAGCCAATTCAGCGTGCCGAGGATCTTCGCGCTGAACTTATTGCCCAAATTACCGCACCAGTTCGCTGGATTGCCACAATTGAGCAAGCTGCGGCCATGGGCGTGCAAATTGTGATTGAAATTGGCGCAGGGAGTGTGCTTACAGGCTTGGTCAAGCGGATCGATCCCAATTTGCAACGCCTGAATATTGCTAACTTTGATGACATAGCTAAGATTGCCGAGTACAATAACGCCCAGTAGTATAAGCTTTCAAGGGTAGAATGAATCGTCGATTGGCATGCCCTCACCCCCTAACCCCCTCTCCCGCCCAGCGAGCGAGGGGGAACCATCCTGGCATGAAGCCTAGAACTCCCCTCTCCCGCCGCAGTGGGAGAGGGGCTGGGGGTGAGGGCATGGAGCGTATCCTTGAAAACCTACCCTTGAAAGAGTAATGTAAGTGGGTGAGGCAGCTGCTATGCGGGGAATGCAAGACCATGTGGCGATTGTCACCGGAGCATCGCGCGGGATTGGCCGCGCAATTGCTTTGGAGCTAGCCAGTTGGGGCGTTAAAGTCGTTGTTAATTATCAATCAAGTGCCGCCAAAGCTGAGGCAGTGGTTGCCGAAATTCAAGCCGCTGGGGGAGTGGCGATGGCAATTCAGGCCGACGTAACCGATCAGCAAGCGGTTGAAACCATGGTTACTCAAACCTTGGCTGAGTGGGGTACGATTCAGATTTTGATCAATAATGCAGGCATCACCCGCGATAATCTCTTTCAGCGCTTGAAAGACGAAGAGTGGGACGATGTGATCAAGGCTGATCTGACCTCGGCATTTTTATGCACGCAGGCGGTGTTGCCAGCGATGCGAGCTAATAGTTATGGCCGAATCGTCAGCATTGCTTCGTTGGCGGGCTTGGCGGGCAATGTTGGTCAAACCAACTATGCAGCGGCCAAAATGGGCTTGGTTGGTTTTTCCAAGGCTGTGGCACGCGAAGTCACTTCTGATGGAATTGTGGTGAATGTGGTTGCACCTGGCTATATCGACACCGATTTTATCGACCATATTCCGCAATGGCTGCGAACCTGGGCGCTTGATGTGATTCCGCTCAAACGCTTTGGCAAAGTTGAAGAAGTTGCGCCAGCGGTGGCCTTTCTGGCATCGCCTGCTGCATCGTATATTATTGGCCATGTGCTGACGATTGACGGCGGCTGGGTCATGCCATAGGGGTGCAGAATGAGTATTAACGATCAAGTGGCGATTGTCACAGGTGGCACTGGTGCGGTTGGGCGCGAAGTGGTTTCGGGGTTGATTCAACGCGGCGCACGGGTGGTTTTTTGCTATCGTCAGCGCGATGATTTGGCTGAAGAGATGTGCGATACGATTGCTGATGAGCAACGTTTGATCGCCATTAAGGCCGATGTGCGCGATGCTGAAGCCATGAATAGCCTGGTTGAAGTGGCTGTGCGGCGCTGGGAACGGCTCGATATGCTGATCACTGCCCATTCTGCGGTTAACAATGCTCCGGTGGCCGACATGACCCTTGAGCAATGGAACGATGTAATGGATGTGATGCTGCGCGGCGTGACACGGATTACCCGCGCAGTTTTGCGGCCAATGCAAAAAGCCCGTTATGGGCGAATTATCACAATTACTGGCTATCAGCCCTTAGCTGGTGGCCTAACCCAAGCCAACTATGCTGCCGCACTTGGTGGGATTATCGGCTTTTCTAAATCGTTGGCGCGTGAGGTTGCACCATGGGGCATTACGGTGAATAGCGTTGCCCCTGGGCTGATCTCACGGCCCCATATGTCGAGTTTTGATCCAAGTTATATCCCATGGGCCACCAATATTGTGCCGTTGAAACGCTTAGGCGCACCTGCCGAAATTACCCCAGCAATTTTTATGCTGGCCAATCCAGAGGCGGGCTATATTACGGGCCAAGTGCTGCCAGTCGATGGCGGTTGGCGCATGGTTTAGTCTTGAAGGAGCAATCATGCAACTAGATTTAACTGGTCGTGTCGCAATTGTGACTGGAGCTTCACGCGGGATCGGTCGGGCAATCGCCGAGGCTTTGGCTGCCAGCGGCGCTGCAGTGGTGGTCAATTATCGTGGCAGCGAAGCAGCAGCGGCTGAAGTGGTCGAGGCGATTACAGCTAAGGGTGGCAAGGCACTGGCAGTACAAGCCGATGTGGCTGATCCTGCTAGCCACGAAATTTTGCTCAAAGCCACGACCGAAGCATTTGGCCGCGTCGATATTCTGGTCAATAATGCTGGCATTACCCGTGATAACCTGTTGTTGCGCATGAAAGAGAGCGAAGTTGATGATGTATTACAAACCAACTTGCGCGGGGTGATGTTGCTGACCAAGGCTGTGCTACGCCCAATGATGAAAAATAAATGGGGTCGTGTGATCACGATTAGCTCAGTTATCGGTCTAACGGGCAATGCAGGCCAAGCCAACTATGCCGCTGCCAAAGCAGGCTTGATCGGCTTTAGCAAGTCGGTGGCCCAAGAAATGGCTTCACGCGGGATTACCGCCAACGCAATTTGCCCAGGCTTTATTGAAACCGATATGACCCGCAACGCCATGTCCGAAGAATTGATCAACAAAGCCTTGGATCGGATTCCTTTGGCACGTATGGGTCAACCTGCTGAAATTGCCAACGCGGTGGTCTTCTTGGCTTCCGATGCTGCGGGCTACATCACTGGCCAAACCTTGGCAGTCGATGGCGGCATGACCATGTATTAGGCGGCAGCGTTGGAACGCTTGCTCGAACGCTTTAGCTGAGGAACCAACATGTTACGCAAAATTTTAATTGCCAATCGTGGTGAAATTGCGGTGCGAATTATTCGTGCTTGCCACGAGCTAGGCATCAAAGCAGTTGCCGCCTATTCCGAGGCCGATCGCGATTCGCTGGCGGTGCGTATGGCCGATGAGGCGATTTGTATTGGCCCGCCACCACCTGCCAAATCCTATTTGAATGCGCCAGCCTTGATTAGCGCTGCGCTGATTAGCGATTGCGATGGGATTCACCCAGGTTATGGCTTTTTGTCGGAAAACCCCTATTTTGCTGAAAGCTGCCGTGAGTGTGGTCTGACTTTTATTGGCCCTTCAGCCGATTCGATTCAGCGCATGGGCGATAAAGCGCTGGCCAAGCAAGCCATGAAGTTGGCTGGCCTGCCGCTTGTGCCTGGCACCGAAAACCCCTTGACCAGCGTTGAAGAAGCTCAAAGCCTTGCTGATGGTATTGGCTACCCGGTTTTGCTCAAAGCTGTGGCTGGCGGTGGCGGGCGGGGCATGCGCGTGGTCAATCAGCCTGATGAATTGGCCCGAGCTTTTAATACTGCCCGCGCTGAGGCCGAAGCTGCCTTTGGCCGTGGCGATTTGTATATGGAAAAATACTTGCCAGTGGTGCGCCACGTTGAAATTCAGATTTTGGCTGATCAACATGGCCATGCAATTCACCTTGGCGAGCGTGATTGCTCGTTGCAACGTCGCCACCAAAAAGTGGTGGAAGAAGGCCCATCGCCTGCCTTGACCCCAGAATTACGCCAGAAAATGGGCGAAGCCGCCTTGCATGGCGTGCGCGAAATTGGCTACTACAACGCTGGCACAATGGAATTTTTACTCGATCATCAGGGAAATTTCTATTTTATGGAAATGAACACCCGTTTGCAGGTTGAGCACCCTGTGACTGAATGGCTGACCGGACTTGATCTGGTTAAGTGGCAAATTCGGATTGCTTCCGGCGAACGCTTGACGCTCACTCAGGATGACATTAAAATACGCGGGCATGCGATTGAATGTCGGATTAATGCCGAAGATGCCGACCGTGATTTTATGCCTGCTGGCGGGACTGTCGATCTCTACTTGCCGCCAGGTGGCCCAGGGGTACGGGTCGATTCGCATCTTTATTCAGGTTATCGCACTCCTACCAACTACGATTCGATGCTTGCCAAAGTGATCGTCTGGGGGGAAACGCGGCTTGAGGCAATTGAACGTATGCGGCGAGCATTAAGCGAATGTGTGATCAATGGCATTACGACCACCTTGCCATTTCAACTGCGCATGATGAACGAGCCAGCTTTTGTGAGCGGCGATGTTGCAACGCACACCTTGGCTGATATTTTAAATCAACAGGCTGCCAAAGAAGCGACAGCGTAGGGCAGTCTTGGAGAAAACTGTGAATCAACCATTTGGAACTGTGACAATTGCCCCCGATGTGCTTTCAGCGATTGTCTCGCTGACGGCGCAGGATGTTGCTGGCGTTGCGCGGTTGGGCAGTGTGCCTGGCCAACAACGCGTCGGTAGCATGTTGGGGAGCGGAACTGCTAATGCTGATGGTGTGGCAATCCGTGTTGTCGATGATAGCGTCAGTGCCGATTGCTACCTGATCGCCCAACCCGATGTCAACTTGCTTGATCTCGGCGCTCGTGTTCAATCGGCGGTAACCGAAGCATTAAACGAAATGGTCGGCATGCCGGTCAGTGCGGTTAATGTCTATATTCAGGATGTCGAGCAGAACCGTGGGTAGCCTTCGCCACCGAGTGCGTGCTGCGGCACTTCAGGCACTCTTTGAACTTGATCAAACCACCCACGACCTTGATTCGGTTGTTGCACGCATCAGTGATGATGAAATGTTCAGCGCAGAAGGTCGTGATTTTTTTGCCCGAATTGTCAATGGTGCATGGGTTAATCGTCAAGAGATTGATGATTTAATTGCCAAAATTGCCCCATCTTGGCCTGTCCACCAAATGCCTGGGGTGGATATTGCGGTGCTGCGCATCGCTTTGTTTGAAATTCTCTACGATGCGGCGGCGGATAAAGCTCCGGTTAAAGCCGTGATTAATGAAGCGGTCGAGCTTGCAAAACATTTCGGCAGCGATAATTCGGGCCGTTTTGTCAATGGTGTGCTCAGTACCGTGGTCAATAAACCTGAATCCGAGGAATAACTCGGTAATCCCTTTGATTGCCTCGGACTTATCCTTATCTATACGGAGAATCCAACAATGTCAGACTTAAACGAACGCTTGAAGAAATTGGTTGCTGAACAATTGGGCGTAGAAGAAGACAAAATTGTGCCAAGCGCCACCTTCTTGGACGATCTTAACGCCGACTCACTCGATTTGGTCGAGTTGGTCATGTCGCTCGAAGAAGAATTCGGCGTAGAAATTACCGACGAAGAAGCTGAAAAGTTGCGCACTGTCGGCGATGCTGAAGCCTTTATTAAAGCAAACATCCAAGAGTAATTTGTATGCGAACAGTGGACAATGCTGCAAGGTGTTCAGCCTTGTGTGGCATTGTCCATTTGTTATTTGTAATGGTTGGCATCCCTCACCCCCTCGCCTTACAAGGGTGGGTTGTTAGCAATGATTGGGTGGGATTCACCATCGATTGACATGCCCTCACCCCCTAGCCCCCTCTCCCGCCCTGCGAGGAGAGGGGGAAGCGCTCCATCATGAAGGGTAGAACGCCCCTCGCCCGCCGCAGTGGGAGAGGGGGCTAGGGGGTGAGGGAACGTTAAAACCTACCCTTGTAAGGATATGTCGAGGGTGAGGGGACGCAACGATAAACCATTGCAGTTATTTGTTGGGCTTTTGGTTAACACTGCTTAAAGCGTTGCCCCAAGCCTGTAGCCAGTGGTCAGACGCTTATGACAATTTTTGGGATTGGCCCGTTTGAATTTGTAATCATCTTGGTGATTGCCCTGGTGGTGGTCGGCCCTGAGCGCTTGCCTGAAATGTTGTTTCAGATTGGCCAGTGGATCAGCAAAGGCCGTAAGATGATCAGCGATCTGCGCAATCAGGCTCGTAACGAGCTGGGCGATGATTATGAATCGGTCGAAAAAATGGCCCGCCAAATTCGCGAACTCGACCCGCGCCGCCAAATTCAAGAGCTTGGGCGCTCGATTCTCTCCGATGATGATCGGGCGATGATTGTCGATCTTGGCTTAGATCCCAAAACGACGGCTGCGGCCAATGTGATCGACCCAACCCCCAAACCCCCAGCAGCACGGCCTGAGATTGCCCGCCAAGCGCGAATGATGCTCGATGACGATTTGCTAGATCAGCCGCTAGACCAAGCATTGCGTGCGCCAGCCGCCGAGGAGCAAACCAATGGCTAAATCAACAACCGCGATTGATGGCACCATGACCTTGCTCGACCACTTGCGCGAGTTGCGTTCACGGCTCACCAAGGTCTCGATTGCCGTATTAATTGGCATGTTTGGTGGTTTTTACATTGTCAACAGCACTGGCTTTATTAAATATGTGATTTTGAGCTTTGCTGGCGAGCAGGGCGTGCAAACAACCCAAGTTGCCGAAACGTTTACCACCTACCTTAGTACAGCGCTGACGCTGGGCATTGCGGCAGCCATGCCCGTGATTATTTATCAACTCTTGGCCTTTTTAGCGCCTGGCCTGACCCGCACTGAACGCAAATGGATTTTTATCGGTTTGCCCATGGTGATTTTCTGCTTTTTGGGTGGCTTAGCTTTTGGTTGGTTTGTAACAGCTCCAGCGGCAATTAAATTTTTGATCAACTTTGGCATCGAGAATGCTGGTAATTTGATTGAAAATAAGCCGCGCCTCGATGATTTTCTTTCGATTCTCACCCGCCTGCTGCTGATCAATGGCATTGTCTTTGAATTGCCGATGATCATGTTTACCCTGACCAAACTTGGCATTTTAAATCCACGCAAGCTCGGGCGCTATCGCCGCTATGTTGTGCTGATCACGGTCGTCGCTGCGGCAATTCTGACCCCAACTGGTGACCCTGCCAACTTAGCTTTTTTGGCGGTTCCCATGTATCTCTTGTTTGAATTTGGCTTGTTGCTGGGGCGTTTGGCTCAGCCCAAGCCCGCAAATTAGAGCCGTCCTCACGCCTGAACCCCTCCGTTCAAGGGTCGGTTTTAACGCTCCCTCACCCCCAGCCCCTCTCCCACTGCGGCGGGTGAGGGGCGTTCAAACCTTCTGGTTCCTCCTCGCCTGCTGGGCGGGAGAGGGGGCTAGGGGCTGCTTACAAGGGTCGGTTTTAACGTTCCCTCACCCCCAACCCCTCTCCCACTGCGGCGGGCGAGGGGCGATCCAATGATCATGATCAAGGGTTTCCCCCTCGCCTCGCGTGCGGGAGAGCTTACAAGGGTAGGTTTTCACTGCAAACCACGGATGGGCTGGTTCATCGGTAGATGAATGCCTGCCGATCCATGCTCTTGAGGGGGTGCAGGGGGATTAAAGC
>NZ_DOPT01000014.1:8239-37714 GCF_003512625.1 Herpetosiphon sp.
AGGGGGATTAAAGCCCCCTGCGTTTCCCGCCTTGAGGCGGGACGGAAGGGTGGTGATCTACAATGATTGTTAAAACCCAATCTTTGAAAGGTTTAGGTTGTGGATGAGGTCATGATATGCCTAAACATGTACAATCAAACGCCCAATTTCACTAAGTAGGGTCAAGATGGCGATTGCCAGCGTGAGCCGACAAACCCGAATCACATAGCGTTCGAAACGGGTAATTTCTTCATCACGCGCCACGCCTTTGAGATTAACATCCTCGCGCAAGGCCTGCCAAATCCAGTCGGTGGGCATACGCACCACCAAGGGCGTGAGCGCCGACCAAACCACATAGCCCACCGCCAGAATCACCAGCGGTTGCAGATGTTGCAGAAACGAAACCAGAATGAACGAAAGCAAGGTTGTCCAGACGAACATCAACAAGGCTTTGATGTAGCGCAACACCAAGCGCCGCAAACACAAGGCATAGCGGACAACTGAAATTTCAGTTCGCGCTACCTCTTCGATCAACGTGCGATCCAAAAAGCCCGATAAACCCAAAGCCGTGTTAAAGCGATCGATCGCCTGCTGACTGACTTGACTTTGATTAACTCCTTGGCTGGCAAGCTGGGCTGGATCACGGCTGGGCGGCACGATCAAGCCCGCGCTTTGCTGATAGACATGATCATAAAAAGCGGCTTCGTGGCGCTCGAAAGGCAAAATAAACTCCAGCAAATCGGAATTATATTGATGCTGAATTACCAGGCGTTTGACTGCTGGCGCTTCGTCGGTGGAGAAGGCCAAGCCCGAAAGAATAAAGCGCGGGTTAAACAATTTGTGGGTAAAGCCTGGGCTTTGGTTGGCAAAATAGAAATAGACAATATCCTTGAGCAACAGCAAAAAAGCATACAGCGGGATGCCCAAGGTGGCGATAAACGGAATAAACAGCAAGATATACAAGCCCAAATCGGCGGTTGCCGACCATGAAAATTGGCCCGCCTGCCAGAGATTGTACAATTGCTCAATCTGGGTCAGCACGATTTTGTTGATATCGCTGATCGCATCGCGAAAAAACACTGGCAACAAAATCAACAAGCCAGCCCCATTCAAAAACACCCCAGCAATCCGGTGCATGGTCGAGATGCGCACCTCGGCGCGTTGCAGAAATGCCCGCATCGCTTGCCGTTCATCGCTACTTGGTTGATAGGAATCCATTGGATCTGACCCTTTAATTCAAAAAGCCCCTAGCATTGCTGCTAGAGGCTGGTTCGTGTGTTGAGCGAAAGCTACTCCGCGCCTTCTTCGGTTGGCAGCGAGGTTGAAATATCGTAAATCAAAATCTGAACATCCAAATCGTGTTCGGTTAACAAGGCGATTGAACGTTCGCGAGTGGCATCACGAATCGCGTCTTCGTGGTCAGCCGGGGCATACACCCGAATCGCTAACTCATCGCTGCCTCGTTTTTTATAGCGTAACACGGCATCGGGCGAAACTCCCAAGACCAAGTTGGTCAATTCGGTTTTGGCTTCGTCAAGCGTCATTGAACATCCTCCTGACTAATCGAACTATACAGAGGCAGAGGAAAGCGCAGCAGCAGCAGTGCTGATTCGGGCGAGCGTCACAGCTTTACCTAAAACCGCCAAGGTTTCGAATAGGCCTGGCGAGGTCGTGCGCCCACTGATGGCAACGCGAATAGGCATAAACACTTGGGGAATTTTCAGCCCAAGTTGATTGACAAAATCATGCAAGAGCTTGTCTAAACTGGGGGCATCCCAAGTTTCGACAGCCTCAAAACTAGCTTTGACTTGGCCCAGTATCTCAACCGTTTGCGCCGGATCGCCCTTCTTTGGCACAAGCAAGGCTGGGTCGTAGCCTTGTGGGTCTACAAAGAAGAAATCGAGCAATTCTGGCGCTTCACTGAGCAATTTTAGGCGATCTTGCACCAATGGCAAATATTCGGTAATTTTGGCCAATTCGGCAGCAGTTGGTTCGGCGCTGATCAAGCCTGCCTTGCTGAGATAGGGTGCAACCCGTTGCGCCAACTCAGCAGGAGCCATGTTGCGCAGATAAACCCCATTGAAATGCAAAAGCTTATCGCGATCAAACACCCCGCCCGATGGCCGAATCCGATTCAGATCAAAGCGCTCGATCAACTCTTCAAGGGTCATAAACTCTGTTTTATCATCGTATGACCAGCCGATCAAGGCCAAATAGTTGATAATGGCTTCGGGCACAAAGCCTAAATCGATATACTCGGTGACCGATGTATCGCCGTGGCGTTTGGAAAGCTTCTTGCCATCGCTGCCCAAGACTTGCGGCACATGCACCCAAACTGGTTGCTCCCAACCGAAGGCCTCGTAAATTTGATGATGAATTGGCCAGGTTGGAATCCACTCATCAGCCCGCAGCACATGGGTGATCCCCATCAAGTGATCATCGACCATGGCAGCGAGGGCATAGGTTGGGAAGCCATCGGTTTTCAACAACACTGGGTCGGGCATTTTCAAGGCAGCATTATCAAAGACGATTTGGCCGCGCACAAGATCCTGAACGACGGTTTGGCCAGTCGTTTTGAGGCTTAGCCGCACGTTATAGTCAGCGCCTGCGGCTTCACGAGCGGCATCGTCGATGCCTGGCAAATTGCGAAACACCAAGAGCTTTGGCTCGCCGCGAGCTTCACGTTCGGCATTGATCGCCGCAATTTCGTCGGCAGTAGCATACGAACGATAGGCCACACCTTTATCGATCAAGGCTTGGGCGTGAGCTTGGTAAATTTCCAAGCGTTCGGATTGTTTATAGGGTGCGTGAGGACCGCCAACAATTGGACCTTCATCCCACATTAGGCCGATCGCTTGCAACGAACTGGTTAATTGCTCTTCTGCGCCTTCGACAAAGCGCTTGCGATCGGTATCTTCAATCCGTAATAAAAATTGGCCGCCAGTGTGGCGAGCCCACAACCAGCTAAATAACACGGTACGTAAACTACCGATATGCAGATAGCCCGTCGGACTTGGCGCAAAGCGCGTGCGGGCTGGTGTTGGACGATCCGACATAATACCTCCTTGCGTCGCGATTATACCATAGCCATTGCTGGCGGTGATATTGGCGCGGAACCCTTCTCGCGTTAAACAGCTACGCCACGTTGACAAGTAGCAACTCGTGAACGTGGCGCAACCTTGACCATGGAGCAAACTTTAGCCAACCGCCTCGGCAATTTCATCGAAGGTAAATGGAGAACCAGCGCGGCGAGCTTCATCATTTAACATTGGCTCTAAGATCCGTTGCAAGGCCATCACGTGCGAGCATGTATTCCAGTGGGCGAAAAATTCACAATCGCAATGCCATTCGCCGCTTGCCAACAACTGGACTTGATGATTGTTGCCACCACGGAAGGTAGCGCTAAACTGTTGAATTGCAATTCGTTCAGGTTCTTGGGCGTACCGTTTGGCTTTGTCGATCTTGCTAATCATATCGGAGTACATTGGACGATCCTCCATTATATAGCGAAAAACGCCGTGAGCCGTTCCCACGCCGTAGCGTTGGCACAAAAAACGACACAGGCTGATGCCTCTGCCGTGCTATCGTTAACCCAATTGTCGAATCCAATTCGCATGTGGGTGGGCCTTTCCGTTACAGGAGCCTCTTGCTGTGTATTATAACAGTGCCTGAGAGTGCGTCAAGGAACATTTGGTGAATCTTTGTGAGCATTTGGTTAGCAATTTACCACCAGATGGGCTATCTAAAACGAGGCTAAATTTTTGAGACCAAGCCCGACCCCTTATGCTATAATTCACCCATAAGAATGCCAACAAACAGATGCTTTTATGGAGGAAATCGATGCCTATTCGGCGCTGGACACGTCCGCTAGCGGGCGTTTTATTGGCAAGCACATTGGTTGCTTGCGGTGGTACTGCTGATGACAACGTGGGGGTGTTTAAAGGTGTCCCCGATGTCGTTGTTGCTGGCTCAGTAAGCAATGATTTGACCATTGACAGTGCCGAAGGTGGTACTTTGGCGTTTGCCAAAACCGAGTTAACCGCTGGTACGGGCGAAATCAAAGTAACCTTTAACAATAAGGGTGCTGTACCGCATAACTGGGTGTTGGTCAGCCCAGGCGAAGAAGATAAAACCGTGACCGATGCTTCAACTGATGCAAACTTTGAAGCCAAAAATGCTTTGGCGCATACCCCAACAATCAATGGCGGTGAAAGCAATCAAGTGACATTTAATATCGCTGAAGCTGGAACCTACAGTTTTATTTGTACCTATCCTGGCCACTATGCTGGTGGGATGAAGGGTACATTTAAGGTTGTTGCTGCTGGCGGTGGCGGGGCTGCACCTGCAGGCGGCGGCTCTGGCTTGACCGTTGATAGCGCTGCGGCTGGTGATTTGAAATTTGTCGAAACTGAATTAAGCGCCAACGCTGGTGAAGTAACGGTGACCTTCAATAATGCTGGGGCTATTCCGCATAATCTGGTGATTGTAAAACAAGGTGAGGAACAAAAAGCTGCTGATTCGGCTGTAACCAATGCTCCTGATTTTGTGCCAGCGCCTGATACAGCAATTGCTTCAACCAAAACCATCAATGGTGGCGAAAGCGATAGTGTCACTGCAAACCTAGAACCAGGTACCTACAGTTATATCTGTGCTTATCCTGGCCACTATGCTGGTGGGATGAAGGGCACGCTCGTCGTCAAATAAGCCCCTGAGCTTAACTAAAACCGCGCTGGATCACTGCGATTCAGCGCGGTTTTTTTGGCAAGATAGCCATTCGCTTAAGCCAACGAGCACCAATAAAGCTAGCATTATACCTGCCTGAACCCCAAGCACGTGGTTGATGGTTTGATGGAATAAGCCTAAGGCCACTATTTGCATGCTGCCAGCCCCAAGTATCAGCCAAACCCCAGCCAGCCGTTGTTGGGCCAATTGATAGCTTACCAGCAGATTGACCAAGGCATAGCCACTGGCAATTGCTGCATAGCGCCAAAGCACACTCACAATCGGCAAATAGGCCGAGCCAAACAGCGCTTGCACAATCAAATCTGGCATTGCCCAACATGCTAGGCTAAACACGATTCCGATGATTGTGGTGATTCCAAGACTTTGCCAAAAAGCCTCACGTTGCTGAATTGTCGATTGATCGGCGCGGAGCAGCTTGGCAAAAAATAGGGTGGCAACTGTACTACTTACAAATAAGCCAATTCGGCCAATTAATGCTAGGGCTGCGTATTGCCCCGCAATCTGGCTTGAGAACCACAAGGTAACCAGCACGATATCGCTATTGAGCAATAAACCTTGACCAGCCAAGCATAGTCCAATTGGCCACAAGCTTGGAGTTTGGTGGCTTACTCCATCAACCTGAGTTACTGTCGGTTTGGAGCGGCTAAACCACCATGCGCCCAATAGAGAACTGGTTAGGGCCACACTAGCCTCGGTTACGCCCAAGCTAAGGCTAACCACGATCATTGCACCAATCAATCGAATAAGCATTTCAAGCAGGGCATTTAGCGCGAGCCGCCCAAACGCCGCTTGACTTTGCATAATTCCCCGTTCAACCCCAAGTGCATAATAACTACCTAAGCCTAGGCCTAGAACAAGCAATGGTGTTGGGCTAGTATGAAACTTGCTTTGCCAAAATGCGGCTAAACCAGTGCATACCCCTGCACTAGCTGCCCCAATACCCCAAGCGATTTGGCGTAATCGACGCAACGTAGCATGATTGTTGGGACGAACACTCGCATTAGCCGCATAGATTTGGAACATGCTGCTGAGTAAGGTTGCGAGTGCAAAGCAGGTGACGATTAAATTGACTTCAGCATAGACCTGTGGCCCTAACCCACGCCCTAGCACGATTGCAAAGCCATAATTACCAAGATTGACCAAGAGCATACTGGCAACTAACCAGAATCCTAGCGCCTGTTTGAGCCGTTGAAGCAGTGGCAGATGGGCAATTGAAAACGTGGATCGTTGAAGAACACCCATAATAACGTTCTCGCATAAAAATATCGCTAGCTTAACTATAGGTAAATAAAATCTAAAAACCAATAAGTGAATAGTCACCAATAGCTCTGGCTACCAATGGGCGAATGGGTGATGCCGGATGGACTATCTTAACCTAGACTTGAGGCTACCTTGGGGGAGTACGTGGCTGCAACTATGCGGGTGAAGCGGCGCAATTAACAATCTAACCACTGGCTTAGGCAAACCAGTGGTTGGATTGAGGCGATTTAGATTTTGGGGTCTTAGGCAATGAACTTGGGTAACGCCCACGCCAATGATTGATTTGAATCGACATAATATCGCGCAGAAATTGATACGCATCGCGAATGGGATGAACTTTCGAACCAGCAATATCAACCCAATCAACTGGAATTTCAATTGTTTGATAGCCAAAAATATCGGCAATCACCAATAATTCGAGATCGAAGGCAAAGCTATTAATCGTTTGCACTTGGGCAAGGTGTTTAGCAACGGTGCGATGAAACAGCTTGAAGCCACATTGACTATCGTGAATATTCAATTTTAGCCCATGTTCAACGATCACGCGCAGCCCTGCACTCATCATACAGCGGCCTAAACTGCGTTGTTTGGTTTGAAGCAATTGCTTGGCACGTGAGCCAATCGCGATGTCATAACTGCCTAACTCCAACAACGGCAGCATGGTATCCAGCTCAGTGATTGGTGTGGCGTTATCAGCATCGGTGAACAAAATAAAATTGCCTCTAGCCGCGATAATGCCTGCCCGAACCGCATGACCTTTGCCATAGTTGCGCGTGCTCTTGATGATAGTGAGGTTGGGGTAGCGCTGAGCTTCAACTAAACTGATGGTTTGATCGCTGGAGCCATCATCGCTGACGATTAATTCCCACGAGCGACCTAGGCTATTCAAGTAGTCGATGATTGTATTGATCGTTGGGATAATCCGTTTTTGTTCGTTGAAACAGGGGATAATCACTGAAAGATCGGGGTCTTGCCCGCTGGCTGTTTGGGCGTTGGTTGGCGTTGGCTGAAGCATGGTGGCAATCCCGTTAATAATTAAAAGTTGCGTGTTGGCAGCATAGATCTGATAGCCCTTGGATGATATGGTCTATCAGTCCGCCCTGGGATAGCCCGTTTTGCAAGCTCCTATAATGATTCGTAGCGTTGTGCTTGGGCAACTAGGGGATGACTTTGTGCTAGCCTGTGGGTTAGGCTTGTTGATATCGCTTGTAGACCGGGGAATTTAAAACCCATCCAATCAAGGTGCTGACTGGATGGGTTGTGTTTGCTTAAACTGTGCGGCTAGCTTGCTGACCAAGGATTTCGGTTTCGTTCCATGGGCGCATCGTGCCACCTGGAATATGGCCACAAATGCCGCCTTTGATCACTTGACCAGGCACTTCATGGCCTAGCAAGCTTTCAATCAATTTGGCACATGAAACCAATTTTGGAATATCGAGGCCAGTATTGATGCCCATTTCGTGGAGCATATGTACGGTGTCTTCGGTGCAAATATTGCCTGGTGCACCTGGCGCAAAAGGACAACCGCCGATCCCGCCGATGCTCGCATCGATTCGATCAATCCCAACTTCGAGGGCCGCCAAAACATTGGCCAAACCTGCGCCACGAGCGCTATGCGGGTGCAAACGTAAGGGTGCTTGGGGAAAGCGCTCACGCAATGCTCGCACCACCGCTTGTACCAAGCGAGGATGCGCCATGCCCGTGGTATCACCAAGCGTAATTTGGCTGGCTCCGAGGGCCAAGAGCCGTTCAGTCATGGTTACAACCCGCTCGATCGGTACATCGTTTTCAAAGGGACAGCCAAACACCACCGAAAGTACCGCCTCAAATTCAATCGAAGCTTCTTTGAGCGCTAAGGCAATATCGGCGGCAGCAGCCAGCGATTCGTTGATGCTCATGCGCACATTGCTTTGATTATGGCTCTCGGAAGCGCTCAAAAAGACCTGCACCGAATCGGCGCGGGCCTCGATCGCCCGTTGTGCCCCACGTAAATTGGGCGCAATCGCGCTATAAATCACATCGGGGCGGCGCTCAATTCGCGCGAATACCTCGGCGGTATCGGCCATTTGTGGCACATAGCGCGGGTTGACAAACGAACCAACTTCAATTTGGCGCAAGCCGGAATTATTGAGGGCATTGATTAACAGGATTTTTTGCTCGGTGGTGAGGATACGATCCTCATTTTGCAAGCCATCGCGGGGGCCAACTTCGCGGATGCTGACAGTGCTGGGCAGGTTAGTTAAGGGAATCATCATCGACTCCTTGGCTATGTGCTAGCGGGCGTTGGAGTACAACACCCGCTGAACACGAGCGCTAATCGCCATTGATTAGCGTTTTGGATAAATAACAATTTTTCGATGCTCACCTTCGCCAGCACTTTCGGTATAGACTGACGGATCGTCGCGCAGCGCCATATGAATGATGCGGCGCTCGAATGAACTCATTGGCTCAAGTGGCATTGGGCGACCTGATTGGCGCACCCGTTCAGCCATGCGCAGCGCCAAGCCCTCAAGCGAATCTTGGCGACGTTGGCGATATTGGCCAATATCGATCACCACTTGCGACCAGCGCCCAGTTTGGCGATGAATCAAGACATTTAGCAGATATTGCAATGAGCGCAAGGTTTCGCCACGGCGGCCAATCATCAGGCCCGTGGTTTCTTCATCGACACCCTCGATATGCAAGGTTAGCGTATCTTCTTCATCATCGGAGCCTTTAGCCTTCTGTACAACTGGCGTTACAAAGGCATCGATGTTCATGCGGGTGAGCAACGCCTCGAGCAACTGGCGAGCGAGCGCCACAGTTTGCTCATCGGTGCTGGCTACACGGCGGCGACGACGTTTGGGTTGCTCCTCATCGTCCTCATCGCCATATTCAGCGAGCAACTCATCCTCATCATCATCGACGCTGACGCGGACAAGGGCTGAATCAGCGGTTTGCGCTAAAACCTCGATCAGAGCTTCATCTTCATCTTTGCCGAGTTGGGCGAGGGCTTGAGCCACGGCCTCGGCCACGCTTGCTGCGCGTACTTCAACTTTTTGCAACGCCATGTCCTACACGTTCCTCCGAATTATAAGCCGAGACTAGCGCCGTTTTTTCGGCTTGCCAAGCTGCGCCTTAACATCTTCAATTGCTTGTTCGGCTGCGATGTCGCTGCTACCACTATCGGCGGTAGCTCCTGCGGCGCTGACATCAACAACTGGTTCTAATTTCCCGAGCGCGGCCCAAAAATCGCGGCGCTGGGGTTGATCACTGGGGGTTTCTGGTTCTTCAATCGTGATTGTAGCCGATTCTGGCAATGGTTGGTGCAAGAAACCAGTTTTTTCGGGCAAAAATGGCAAATATTTGGATAACAAGCCAAAGCCCGAGGTGAAATATTGTTGCACCAATTGAATCAACGACCCCGTGACCGAGTAGAGGGTGGCCCCTGCTGGGAATTGGAAATAGATAAAGCCAAAGATAAATGGCATAAACATCATCACTTTGTTCATTGAGGCTTGCTGTGGGTCGGGGTTCCGTTGCATTGCCATCAAGGTTGTGATGAATTGGAGCGCGATCGCCAAAATTGGTAAGATAAAGTAGGGGTCGTGGGCACTGTTGACCGTCACGTTATTTTCAATCAAAGGCGTTAAGCGGGGCAACCACAAAAACTGCACTTGCTCAGCGGTTGCCGGAACTGAAGTACCAAATAATTGAATCGCTTGCCAAACCCCAAACAAAATTGGCAATGAAATCAAGAGCGGTAAACAACCACCAACCGGGTTGGCTCCATGCTCACGATAGAGCTTCATGGTTTCTTGGGTGAGTTTTTCGCGATCCTTGCTATATTTACGTTGCAATTCGCGCAATTTTGGCTGGATCACCATAATTTTGCGTTGCGAACGTAATTGCTTCAGCGTGAGCGGCAACATGCCCAAACGAACTAAAATCGTAAAGGCGATAATTGCCCACCCCAAGTTGCCAAACAGATGGAACAGCCATTCGAGAAATGGTAAAAAGATTGGACCAAGAAAATTCATAGCCGTGTATTCCTACGTTGTTATAGCAAAAAACCCTGTGCCAACTTATGGAACAGGGTCTTCACCACCCTGTGCCCATGGATGGCAACGGGCGATCCGTTTCAGTGTCAACCATGTACCTTTGAATGCCCCATATTTCGCGATAGCTTGATAGCCATAGTGGGAACAGGTTGGCGTATAGATACAACTTGGTGGTGTATATCGCGAAAAACGCTGGTACAAGCGAATTAGTGCCAATAAGATCTTACCCATGGCGATCTTCCTGTGATGGTTGTTCACGATCATGCCATAGCTGCGCTTGTTGCAGTAAACGCGAAACGGCCTGCTGAATCTGCTCCCAGGCCGCTGTGCGAAATCCCGCTCGTACAATAAATATCACATCCCAACCTGGGCGAATTTGATCGTAGACCAAACGTGTTGCTTCGCGCACTTGCCGTTTGTAGCGATTGCGTTCGACGGCTGTGCCCAGCGACTTGCGAACGACAATGCCACAACGAACGCGATTGGCTCGCGCTGGTGCGACGCTCAAGACCAAGAGTGGGTGTGACCATGTACGACCGCCTTCGCGAACGCGGCGAAAATCGCGTGGCGAGCGAAGGCGCTGTGAACGTTGCATTGTTTAGCGATGACCGCCTGGGCCTGCTGGTCGGCGTTTGTCGCTAACAGTTAACTTCCAGCGGCCACGTTGACGACGTGCTTTCAAAACGGCGCGGCCTGTGCGAGTTTGCATGCGCTCCAAGAAACCGTGAACACGGCGGCGCTTGATGCGTTTTGGTTGCCAAGTTCGTTTTGGCATTGTGCGAATCCTCCGGTGTCAGACGAAACAAAAGCGCGTGCTCGCGCTTCTGTATAGATAAGACAAAATTGATAGCACGCCGCCATGGACGCGCTGTAGCTTATCTATTATAGCCTGACCGTCCGAACCATGTCAAATTGTATCATTCTATGCCTAACAATTAAATATTGCTAAATAGCTAGGTCTGCGATTTGCTGAATCAGGTAGAATAGCTGTGCGTTGATTTTGTAACCTATTCGGAGTGCAATGATGCAAGTTCCGCTAACCCAACTAAGCGATCATATCGCCATGATCGATAATGGCCTGCTGACAACCGATGGTTTTGGGGCAACCTATGTGATACAAGGCGATCAGGTTGCCTTGATCGAAACTGGCACATCATTAACTGCTGAAGCAACTTTGGCTGGTTTGCAACAATTGGGGATTGCGCCCGAAGCCGTTGAACACATCCTCTTAACGCATGTGCATATGGATCACAGCGGCGGTGCGGGAATTTTGGCGCAACATTTGCCCAATGCCAAGGTTTATTTACATTCAATGACCGCCGAGCATTTGATAGAGCCAAGCCGTTTGATGCGTAGCGTCGAACGGGCGGTTGGTCAGATGTGGCATGTCTATGGCACGATGCTGCCGATTGCTGCCGAACGCATGCTTGCCGCTGAGCATTTGAAGCTGAATCTTGGTAAGGGGATTGTCTTGCAGGCCGTGCCAACGCCTGGCCACTCGCCCGATCATCTGGCATTTTGGGAAGCGCACTCAGGCACAATGTGGGCTGGCGATTCAATTGGCATTTTGATGAGCACGTTTAATCTGAATATGCCCGTTACTCCGCCACCAGCCTTCAATTTGGCTGATCAACTGCAAGCCTTCCAAACCTTGGCGCAGTATCCAATTCGCCAATTGTTGCCTTCGCACTTTGGCCCAACTGTGGCAGCACCAGCCTTGGCAATTGAAGAAATGCACCAACGCTTAGTCAAGATCGTGCGCGATGTGCGTGATCATCTGCATCTGACAGAATTGCCAGTTGAGGCGATTGTTGAACGAGCGCTACCAACCAACGAGCCAGTTTCGCCAGCGCTGAATTTGGTGTTGTGGGGCAATTTGTCGATGAGCGTGCGTGGCTTGAAACTATTTTTCGAACGTAACCCGCAGGCTGTCGAATTAATTTAAATGTTGAAACGCAGGATCAGCCTGATCCTGCGTTTTTAATTAATCGTTCAAGCTCAAAATCGTATTCGAAATTTGCTCGCCCAAATCGCGGCGGCGTTGCAAGAGTTGGGTCGTGAGGTCGGGCTGGGTCAAACGTAGCCACGAAGCGGCGGTGGCTTCGCGCACTGCCCGCCAACGTTCGCTCCAGCGTAGGGCAATAAAACCAAATAATGGAGCTAGCACAAGCACAATCACGCCAGCCTGCCAGATTGTTAATAACCCGATGATCAGACTGCTAATAATCCAGCCAATTGGTTGCAGCACGATGCCTGCGATCAACTTAAGCGTGCTCAGTAGCTCTAATTCTTTGGTCATGCGGGTGGCGATAATGCCGCTAAGTCGATACATCGGGTAACTGAGCACAATGCCGCAGGCTGCTGGAATAAAGGCGAGGGCTGTCCACAGAAATTTGCGCCAAAAGCGCCAACGGGTCGCCAAGGGCAATTGCGGCGACCAAGGATCAGCGATGCCCAGAAGCCGCAAAGTACGGGCATAGCGTTGTGCTTTGGCGGCAAGCGTCGCCAATTGCACGCGTTCGGTGGGCGTGAGCGAGGTGTAGGCTTCGCGGCCACTGGGGCGTTTACGCCGCAAACGATCGACTGTCCAGCCAACCATCACTGGCAGACCACGCAATAATTCGGCATTGCCAGCCTGAAACACCACGCCACCCAAATGCTCGGCCATGCGAGCGGTCAAACTGGCAACTGCCTGTTCGCGTTCGGCCTCGGCATGCTGAAATTCGGCTACATGGATTGGTTTGCCAACTAATAAGAGCACCGAAGAACGAAAAATATGCTTATCTTCATACCATAAGCCAATTGGCACGATGTTGAGATCAAGTTGCCAATTGTGCTCGGCCTCGGCTCCGAGCGCAATCCGCGCTGCGCCTGAGCGTAGTGGCAACAAATACGCCTCGGAGTGTGATGTGCCTTCGGGAAACAAGGCTAAATAGCGGTTATCAGCTAATAATTGGCGACAACGAGCAAAGGTTTGTTCATTTTGATCGCGGGTATTCGAGCCTTCGGCGGCATCGCGTTGGCGATAGATCGGCAATGCGCCAAAGCTTTGCATCATCCACCGGCCAATTGGGTTGTTGAAAAAAGTGTTTTTGGCCAAAAATGCTACAGGCTGACCGAGAATTAACATCAATAAGAGCGGGTCGAGCAATCCATTGGGGTGATTGAGCACAAACATCACCCGCCCACGTGGCAACTGCTCCAAGCCTTCGACGGCGATCCGAGGGTAGTACAAACGTAAGAGCCGAAATACCAGCCAACGTACAAAACGCCCCATGAAAATACCCCCAAATTTCTGTGATACGATAGCTGCAAAGGAGGCAGTTATGGATACCACCGAACTACGCGAATTGCTTGCTAGTTTGCCCCCAGCCCTGATCCAAGCGCTTGAAAGTGGTGATGTGCTGGCAGTTGAATCCGCTTTTGCTGCGCTATCGGCTGAGCAGCAAAGCTTGGTTGCCCAGCAACTTGAGCAGTTTCAGCAACTCCAGATTGAGCAAGCCCTAGACCGCTATGCTGAGGCCCCAACCCTTGAGCAATTGATCGAACAACTGCCCGCTGATTTGCGCGAAGCAGTGCTGAATAATGATCAAGCCCAAATTCAGGCCTTGTACGATCGGCTCGAACGCCATGAACAAGACCAACTCGGTGAGTTATTGCTCAGCATTCAAATGCTGGTAGTACAACAGAGTGATGCTGGCGGCGGAATGGATATCGAAGATTTTGCAAGTTTGCTTGATGCTATTGTAGCAGCAACTGATGATCCTGCGCTACCACGCGCCGAATTACGCCTGACCTTGGCAGACCTTGAGAGCCTTGGTTGGCAACTCAGCGCGGCAGTTGAGCAGATTTGGGCTGGCGAACGTGATTCCCAACGTTTACTTAATGGCCTTGATGATCGTGATCGTGATTTGATTAACTATATTCTCGCGACGCTCAAGCACTAATATACTCAACATAACCAACAGTTGATTGTACCCAAAGATACATTGGCTGTTGTAACCGAGGTCTTGATTTAACTGTAAGAATGCGTTGCAGCGCTGACCTATTGCTAATATCCAAGATCTTTATATAATGATGGTCAATCCAACACCCGTACTCTGGAGGAATCCCGTATGAGTTCAACGTACAGCGATGAGTTTCAACGCCTGATCGATCAAGCCACCTCGGATGAAGCCTTCCGCCAAGAACTGTTGGATAGTAGTAATATTGCTGAAACCCTCAAAAATCATGGCTTTAACTTAACCGATGACGAATTGCAACAGGTCGAAGCATCTGCCTCTAATTTTCAAGGCTTAGGTATCTCTGCTAGAGGTACTTGGTTATGATTAATGAATCTTGGTAGCCATATTTTATTGAGCCACAATCTCTGTTGTGGCTCTTTTGACTTATGATATTTCAATCGAACAATGATCTGAGCTCACAAAACCTTGAAACATTGACAGATTCGCAACGAAAAGCTGTCTTTCTTAAGCGACTTATAAAAATAATTATTGGAGTTCATTGCTTTTTTGGTAGCTTGATTCTTATTGTTTTTTTATTCAATCCGGATCGAAATATTATTGGATCTATTTTATCACTTGCAATAAATTCGGGTGTATATTACTTAATTTATACGGTGGTTAAGGATAAAAATTCAGCTTTTAGTTATTACTTTTTTTGTATTTATACAAATTCATTGTTTTTAGTCCTTGTGCTAGTAAATTATGATGATAGTGTCAACGAAACTTTATTTTCATATATGTTGGGTATTTGTATTATGTTCTTTGTGTTCTTCACAGATTATAAAAAGTCTTTGATATCAGCATTTGTTAATACAGCATTTATTCTCTATATTGCATATCAACCTAGTTTACAATGGATCGCCCATACACTTCCTATTTTAAGCTTTTTTATTATTATTACTGCCGTAGCGTGGATTTATCAACGGACACTTGATAATTCGATGATCTCGTTACAAGCGGCTCGTCAGCAATTGATGCAAGATACCCTGATTCGCCAAGAGTTAGCGATTGCCCGTAATTTGCAGCAAGAACTCTACCCCAAACCGCAACACTACAGCGAATGCCTCGATATTGGTGCTTCGGTGCAGCCAGCGCTCGAAACTAGCGGCGATTTGTATGATCTGATTCGCCTGAACGACGATGAGATTGCAATTATTGTGGGTGATGCAACTGGCAAGAGTGTTGCCGCCGCCATGGTAATGGCGATGACCCGCTCGATTATTCGCAGTGAAGCCCGCCGTTCACGCAATCCAGGCCATGTTTTGCGCCATGTCAACGCCATTTTGCATGCCGATGATGCGGTCAATCAGATGATGACGGTCTGGTATGGAGTGCTGAATTTGCGCCATCATCAATTACGCTTTGCCAATGCTGGCCACCCCTTTCCGTTGTTGCGGCGCAATGGAGTGGTGCAAGAGCTAGAGGCTTTTGGCACGCCGCTGCGTTCGATTCGCAATTTCCCCTATGCCGAGCAAACCATCCAATTGCAAGCCAATGATCGCTTGGTGGTCTATACCGATGGCGTGATTGAAACTATGAACGAAGACCGTGAATTATATAGTTTTGATCGTTGGTGCGCCGCTGTGCGTGATATTGAAGCTGAAAATACGGCTGGCTTGATCGATGCCTACTGTGCGGCGGTTGATGAGTTTCGGGGAGCCGCCCGCCAAGCTGATGACTTGACTTTGGTGGTCGTCGATATCATCAAAGATCCTAGCGAAGTGGTAACCCTTCCCGTTGCCGATACCACAGCTGTTGTTGTAACCGCTGATCAATAATCTCTAGATCTGGCCGTACCCCCAAGACCTTTTGCACATACCATGCACTAAATGTTGTTTGATCGTCGTTGCTGAGCAATTGACCATTGGGCGGTTGTTGTTGCAATAAGGCGATCGCTTGATCGCGGCTTTGGGTTTGATTGTGTAGCGAAAATTGCCAACCGAAGGGTAATGCGATCAAACTCAACACTGGCGCTAGCCACATCCAACGTTCTATGGATTTATAGTGTGCCAACCCCACAACGCCCATGCCCAGCAACCAACCAGCCAACAAATGGATTGGCAAGAGATAGACTTGGGCATCAGCGCCGCCATAACTGATGGCCCAAAGCAACGTAACTCCGGCCCAGCCAATCAACATCGAGCGTTGAGCAACCATGATTTTTGTCCAGCCAAAGCCGATTAGCAATGGCCCGACAATCCACCAATAGCTGGCTAGCAAATCGCGGAATGCCAAAACAAGCCGTTGAATTTGCTCGCTCAGTGGTACGGCTCCAACTAAATAACGATATTCGCTGGCGCTGATATGGGCAATTGCCCCCTCAACGCTGCGCCAATCGCCCCAACTTGCTTGAGGAACCGCCGCGCCACGCCATGGCAACACCAAATAACAACCGAGACCAAGCCCAACCATCAGCCAACATAGCCCAATTTGCCGCCAGCTAATCGACCATTTGGCTTTGAACCAAAACCAGCCGAAGCCAACCAGCCATGCGGCAACTGGCAGTTGCACGCTCAAACCCAAGCCTAAAACCAAGCCGAGCGCCGCCAATGTGCTGGTTTGTTGCCAACGTTGCCAGCGCAAACTGAGCCAGAGCAATAAAGCTTGAAACAAATTTGCCAAGGCATAAACTTCGACTACCAGCGCTTGTTGCCAAATTCGTTGACTTAGCCCAACGCCTAATCCAGCAGCCAACATGGCGCTCCAACGGATTTTGGCTGGTTGCTCGCTGGCGCTTAATCCAACGCTCGCAGCGACCACGCCAGCACTCAAGGCCGTAGCGATGGCGCTCAGCCACGCTAAACGCTGAGCTGGCTCGCCGCCAAACCAGTTGAGCGCAATTTGCCCAAACAGCAAATAAGTGGGCATACCTGGCGGATGCGGCACTGCGCCAAACCAGAGTGCCGTCGCCAACTCGCCACTATCGCTGCTGCCATAGGCTGTACTAATGGTTGGGCTGCTCATCAAGCAATAGAGTGGTAATAAACACCCAACGATTAGCCAAGGAATTGCCCGATCCATCCATTGGTTGGCTGGCTGCGTGATATAGTGTGACGATTGTTTTGCAGTTTGAGGATTCATCGATCTATGCTTCCTGTTGTGATTGGGCTGCTTTTAGGGCTAGCCTCATTGATTTTATTGGTGCGTGATGCCTTGTTGCTCAACAAGATTCCCAAGATTGAGCCACGACCAAGCCCTGAACCTATGCCCAGCGTTGCTGTGTTGGTGCCAGCCCGCAATGAAGCGCAAAATATTGGCCATGTGTTGCGTGGCATGGCTCAGCAAACCCGTAGTGATTGGCAACTAACCATTCTTGATGATCATTCAACTGATGCCACGGCTGCGATTGTAGCCGATGTTGCGGCGCAGGATCAACGGGTACATTTGCTGCAAGGCCAGGCATTGCCCGCTGGCTGGACAGGTAAGTGCTGGGCATGTTGGCAATTGGCCGAGGCTAGCACTAGCGAATGGTTGCTGTTTCTTGATGCTGATACCAAGCCGCAGCCTGAGATGTTGCAACAAGCCCTAGCCTATGCCGAGGCCGAAAAACTCGATCTGCTGACGTTTTTGCCCTTCTCGGAGCTAGGCAGTTTTTGGGAGCAAACTTTGCTGCCAGCCTTTTTCTCAATCATTCAGGCGGCCTATCCGGTCAGCAAAGTTAATACGCCTGGTTCGGGCGTGGTGCTGGCGAATGGTCAATTTATTTTGGTGCGACGCAGCGCTTACCAACGAGCAGGCGGCCATGCGGCAGTGCGTGATCGAGTGCTTGAGGATGTTGAGTTAGCCCAAGCGATTGTGCGGGCTGGCGGGGTGATGCGGGCGGTGTACGCTGGTGAGTTGTTGCGCGTGCGAATGTACACCAAGGGCAGCGAAGTTCGCGAGGGCTTGGTCAAAAATGCGATTGCGGGCTTACGTAATGGTGGCGTGCGTTCTTCATGGGCTGGTTTGCGCCAGATTTTGGTTGGAGTTGTGCCATTCGGGCTGGGTTTGCTAAGCCTATGGGCTTGGCTGCGGCGCTGGACATTCTGGCCAAAAATCTTATTGAGTGCGATGGCGGTGCTGCTCAATGGCTTTGCTTTGTGGAGTTGGGGCCGTTTTATGCAGCAATTGTATGGCTTATCGCGCCGTCACGCCCTGCTTTTTCCCTTGGGGATTGTCTGCTATATGCTGCTGGCGGCTGAAGCGGCTTGGCGGATCTGGTCGGGGCGCGGGGTGACGTGGAAAGGCCGCACCTACAAAGAGTAATTAAGCTAAAACTAATTGATTGACGACATGTTCCCAGCGAATGTTGGCAACCATCGCTGGTCCATTGCTGCCAAGTTGGGCTGCTAAATCGGCAGAAGCCCACAATGCGTCGAGGCGGGCGGCCATGGCCCGCGGTTCGGCTGGCGCAACAAAGCCGGTTGTGCCATCGTGAATAAATTCTAAAACTGTGCCCGAATCTTGGGCGGTCAGCACTGGCTTGGCCGCCTCAAGCGCTTCGATCGTGGCAAAGCCAAAATCCTCGTCGATCGGGGCATAGAACACGGCGCGGGCATCGGCATATACATCGATCAGCGTTTGATCATCCATCCAGCCGCGAAACTCAACCCGTTGTTCAAGCCCAAGTTGCTTGGTTAGCCCTTGGAGTTCTACCAAAGCTGGGCCGCGCCCGCCGATAATCGCCTTAACTGGTTGTTCGGTATGCGTTAGGGCATGCAGCAATAAATCGAGTCGTTTGGCGGGGTCAAGCCGCGAAATGCTGAGAATATACGGTTCGTAGCGGCCTTGACGTAAGCGCCCGCTATAAATCGACGGTGGATACAGCGGGGTGCTGGCGAGTCCATTGAAGCGTTGCAAGCGTTGGCTGACAATTTTGGAGATGCTAAAGCGGCGTTTGGCTTCGGCTAAGGCTTGTTGATCGAGCCGCGTCAGGCTGCGAGCGAGTTGATCATCATCAGGTTGACTGCCCCAATCGCTCCAGTTTGTGCCGCGCCAATCGTAGAGTTGCCGATGTTGATGTACCAACCAAACGACTTTTTTGGGGTGGGCCACCGCATATGAAGGAAATTTGGTACATATTACTTGATCGACTGGTCGATCTTCAACCTGGCTGAGATCGAGCATGCGCCAGGCCAAAGCGCTATTGAGCAACTCGCGATGTGGTGTGCGAGTAAAGGGCAAGGCGACTAAATCGGCTTCATGGCCTGCCTTGCGCAAGGCTTGCAGGAGGCCTTCGGCTAACAACTCGGCTCCACCACGGGCAAAAGGCACTTGGGCTGTACAAACAAGAATCCGTTTCATTGGCTCTCAGGGTTAAGCAATCAGCCGCCATTATACTTTAGATTTGCTGGAGCGCCGCTTGAACCCGTAAGGCTAGCTGGGTCAGAATAATTGAGGTTGCGCCCCAAATTTTATGCTCACCATAAGGATAATGCGGCACTTGCAGAGTCATGCCACGAATAATCCGTTCTTCAGTTTGTACGGCATCGGCGGCCCAAAGCTGCTGCAAAGGTAAATGTACCACATCGGCAACTTCATTCGGGTTTGGCGCTAAATCAGGCGCATGATCAAGCCAAGCGACAATTGGCGTGATTAAAAAATTGCTGACCGGAACATACAATTCGCTCAAGCGCCCGATGATTGTGGGTTGATGGGTTTGCAAGCCAACCTCTTCGTGGGCTTCGCGCAGCGCGGCGGCCTCAGGGCTGGCATCAGTTGGGTCGATCGAGCCGCCAGGCAGCGAAATTTCGCCAGTATGGCTGCGCAAATTGCCGCTGCGCACGGTTAATAGCACAAACAACTGCTCAGCTTGCGGATAGAGCAAAGCCAACACTGCGCTATGGCGTGGCGTAATATGGGCTGGGGGTAATAAATCGCGACTGGGATTGCCGTTGCCGAGGATTGGTAAAAGCCGTGAACGAGCCTCATTATCGTGTTGCAAGTTGACAAGTTGCGCTTGGAGAGCCGCCACGAACGCTAGATTTGGCATACATCTCATTCCACTAAACGAACAAAGACGTAGGTTGCTCCTACGTCTTTGTTATTATACCGTGAGTTGATCGAGTTAGATCAAAGCTTTTTCGGTGGCGATGTCGAAGATATGCATTTTTTCCATATCATAGACTGCGCGAATTGGCTGGCCTGGGCGGGCCGAGGTACGTGGGTCGAAGCGCCCGATGATCGAGTGTTGGCCGCTTTGCAGGTAGGCGTAGATTTCGCTACCCATTGGTTCGGTCACATCGACAGTGGTTTCAACCACGGCATCGCCGTTAATGCCTGGTGGCAAGAGTGCGGCATCGTGGACATCTTCGGGGCGCACGCCAAGCTCAACTTCTTTGCCAACATGCGATTCGATATGGGCACGGCGGCTATTGGGAATTGGCACCGAGAAGCTGCCGCCGTCGAAGAACAAACGGCCATCGCCCTTGGTCAAGGTTCCTTTGATGAAGTTCATCGAGGGCGAACCAATGAAGCCTGCCACAAATTTGTTGACGGGATGATCGTATAAGGTTTGAGGACTATCAAGTTGTTGCATGATCCCATCGCGCATCACTGCAATCCGTGAACCCATGGTCATGGCTTCGGTTTGGTCGTGGGTCACATAGATAAAGGTGGTTTTGAGCCGTTGGTGCAATTTGCTAATTTCAGCCCGGGTTTGCACCCGCAACTTAGCATCCAAGTTCGAGAGTGGTTCGTCCATCAAGAAGACGGCTGGATCGCGCACGATTGCTCGGCCCAAAGCCACCCGTTGGCGTTGGCCGCCCGAAAGTTGGCGGGGCTTGCGATCAAGCAAGTGACCAATCGCCATCATTTCGGCGGCTTCTTCGACGCGGCGCTTGATTTCGGGCTTGGGCACTTTGCGTAGCTTCAAGCCGAACGCCATGTTATCAAACACCGTCATGTGAGGATACAAAGCGTAGCTTTGGAACACCATGGCAATATCGCGATCTTTGGGCGCAACGTTGTTGACCACGCGATCCCCGATCATAATTTGGCCGCCAGTAATTTCTTCGAGACCAGCCAAACAGCGCAAAGCGGTCGATTTACCACAGCCTGAAGGGCCAACCAAGACCAAAAATTCTTGATCAGGAATATCGATGTTGAGATCTTTGAGAACGTGCACATCACCAAAGATTTTATCAACGTGATCAAACGTAATTGAAGCCATCGAGATCCTCCTTGAAACCTAATGAACCAATCACCAAGCTTGGGTTGAGCCATGTACGGTGAGCAATGGCGCTCCCATCAAGCTGTTGTAGGAGTTTTCGCACCAAGGTATGTGCCCAAAGTTCGGTTGGCCAGCGAAAGCCCGAGATGCCGCGTTGGGTATTGCTATGGCTAACGATCAGTGGTACTTTGGCATGATCGACCATCACCACCCCGGTTGCCAGTTGATTGCCACAGACGATCAAGCCATCATAGTCGTTTTCGCTGGCGGCAAGTGCTTCGTAAGCAGCAACCCCATCGTGAAAACGATTGTCGGCTGGCTCGACGACCAACGCTGGATCAAAGGCGATGCCTGCGCGGCGTAAAGCGCGTCGATAACCCAGATACCAACGGGCCGAGCCTGGAATGCTGCGCGGTAGCGTAATCAGGCCGATCCGTTGCATCCCCGCATGGGTCAAGGTTTCAACCGCGCGTTGTGCAGCAAAGGCTGCGTCACACAAGACGGCTGGTTGCTCAAACGGGGGGGCTAATGCCCAAATTTGGGGCAATTGTGGGTCGAGTACTGTGCCAAAACTAATCCAACCATCGGCCAAATCGCCACGGGCTTGGCTATCGGCAGGTTGTAGTAAGAGACTATAGCCTGCGCTAGTTGCAGCATTGGTTGCTTCGAGCAGCCAGGTGGCCAAATCGAGTTCACATAATAGATTAGCTTGGGGTAACAGTACGCCAATAGTTAAGGTGCGTTGACGTTGCAGATTACGGCCTTGACGATGGGGTTGATAGCCGAGTTTGGCAACTGCGGCTAGCACTTTGTTGCGCGTGGCTTCGCTGACCGGCATGCTGTCGTTCAAAACATACGACACCGTGGCAACTGAAACCCCTGCTAATTGCGCAACATCCTTGATCGTTGCCATCGTTGGCCTCATCTATTTAAACGTTTAAATAGAGTATACTGCACTTATTTATCCTTGACAAGTTGCGATTAAAAGGGGGTTGTATGGCGCTTGGGCAACAACTGGTGCATCCTGATTGTTTGGCATTTGTTGCGGTGGTTGAAGAATTATTAGCGCGTCGTCAACAAGGCCTCGTGCCGCAAAATCGCTGGCAACTCGCCGATGATCCATGGGGGCCACGCGCTTGGAATCGTACCGAGTTGGAAGATATGGTTTATAGCAGCTACAAGCAGATGCGCAAAGGCCGCATCACCCGCCCGCCACGCCGCGAGGTGGTGATGGATATTGCCGATTATCTGAATTGCACAATCGAGGAGCGCAATCGTTTATTGATTGCCGCCGATGGTTCGCCGATTATGCCCTACCTGACTGGCGCGGCGCTCACGCCAATTCTTGAGATTACAATTGAAATTGTGCAACAACTGAGCATGCCGGCGTTTGTAATCAATCGTGATTGGCAGATGCACTATTTCAACGAGCATTTGCTGAATTTGTTTGGGGTTACGCCTGAAATGTTGGCGGCGATTGATCCTACTCAGTTGAATGTGCTAGGCCTGTTGTGTAACCCCGATTTGCCCTTATACCCGCAGTTGATTCAAAATCGCGCTTCATGGCAATTTATGGTGCGCAAAACGATTTATGGCTTTAAACAGGCCAATGTGCTATGCCAATATGAGCCATGGTATCAACAATTGGTCGCTGAGTTGTTACAACTGCCTGAATTTGCCAGCCAATGGCCGACGGTTAGCCTCGATAAACCGCTGGTTACGCCGAATATGGGGCTTGAATCGCCAACAATTGTGCTAGAGGCATTAATTCCGCATACCAAGCCAATGCCCAAACGGGCTTGGCTGCGACCATTGTTGATGTCGGCGGGCTATTTTCAATTTGATTTTCCGCAAATTGTGGCTTTTTTGCCCGCCAACGCCGAGAGCCAAGCGATTTATGCAGAAATTGGCGTGCCGCTGGGGATTAATCATAGTAACTAAGTTACTCGGCCCTCACCCCCTGACCCCCTCCTTTCAAGGGTAGGTTTTTAATAAGCATGGGTGATCACCACCCTTCCGTCCCGCCTCAAGGCGGGAGACGCAGGGGGCTTTAATCCCCCTGTACCCCCTCAAGGGCAATCAGGGCTGGCATCCATGCATTGATGAACCAGCCTATCCGTGGTTCGTCGATGCACCCTACCCTTGGAAGCTCGCTCCCGCTCTCACCCAGCAGGCGAGGGGGAATCATTCCATCACGAACGGTGGATCGCCCCTCGCCCGCCGCCGTGGGAGAGGGGTCGGGGGTGAGGGATCAACCTACTCTTGTAAGCTGACCCCCTCTCCCGCCCAGCGAGGCGAGGGGGAAACCTTCATCATGAACGTTGACTCCCCTCGCCCACGGCGGTGGGCGAGGGGCTGGGGGTGAGGGCATCTACCATACTCTCAAAGGACATTTTGTACCTTGTGGTTGGAATAGAATCCATTCAGATAACTCGCCGCGAGCAAACTCGCTTAGCAATGTTGAGGATGGATTGTCATGCCAACGAAAACAATTGTCTTGATTCACGGTCTGTTTGTGTCGAAGCATTCTTGGCAGCCGTGGGTTGAATATTACCAAGCGAAGGGCTATACGGTGTTAACGCCAGCTTGGCCAGGCCGCGATCAAAGTGTCGCCGAATTAAAGCAACGGTCCAATGATCCAGCTTTAGCTCAGCATACATTAAAAGAAAGCATCGATTATCATGTGAAATTTATTCAGAGTTTGCCCGAAAAACCAATTGTGATTGGCCACTCGATGGGTGGCTTGATTACCCAAATTTTGGCTAATCGCCAGTTGATTAGCGCTGGCGTAGCGATCGATTCGGCTCCGCCGCAGGGCGTAATCAGCACCAAATGGTCGTTTATCAAATCGGCCTTGCCCATGCTGAATCCGTTTCGTTCGACCAGCAAGCCTTTTATGATGCCGTTTGAGCATTTTCAATATAGCTTTGTCAATGGCATGCCCTTGGCCGAGCAACAAGCGATTTATCAAAACCAAGTTGTACCCGAATCGCTGCATAACTTGCGTCAATCGTTGACCAGCGTTAGTCGGGTAGATTTCAAGGCTGAGCATGCCCCGCTGCTGCTGATTGCTGGCGAAATTGACCATATTATTCCGGCTTCGCTGAATTACAGCAATTATCGCAAATATCGCAATAGCAAATCGCTGACCGATTTCAAGCAATTTGCTGGGCGCAATCACTACATTGTCGGCCAACCAAACTGGCAAGAAGTTGCTGAATATGCCTTGAATTGGGTCGAAACTAAGGCTTTGGCCAGTCAATCGGTTGCTCAGTAATTGAGTAGCTGCTGCTTAACCGTGGTCTTGCCGCAACGAGGCCACGGTTTTTGGCGGCCAAATTCGGGCCGATGAATCAACATAAGCATGATGAATGGTGGTAAGCTAAGGGTTAATCAATCGAGATGAGGTTGCGATGATTGAACAACGACCCTTAGCCGAACTTGCCAACGATCGTCGTTTTCCGCCTGATCCCCAATTTGGCTTGGTGTATGCTGCTTTGCAGGCTGGCAACTCGCAGGGTTGCTATTGGCAGGCCAATACATGGAGCAGTTGCTGGGATCAAGCAAACAATGTGTTGTATTTGGCGAGCGATCGTCGGCTTGATCAGGCTGAATTTAACCAACACTGGCTGCAAACGGTGGTTCCGGCGATGCCTGCCCGTCAAGTGATCAAACTGCGCTTGCTTGGTAATGCTCAACTTGAATTAGACCATGTGCTCAAGCCCTATCAATCCCAACCAAGCAGCAGCTACTTTTTTGCTGATCACGGCCATGCAATCAATCAACCACAACTGCCCAGCCAATTTGAGTTAAAGCAACTTGATCCTGAAGTATTACAATTACCAAGCGCTCAGCCAATTATCCAAGAAATTCGTTGGATGTGGCCAAGCCTTGAGCGCTTTCTAACCAACGGTTTGGGCTTAGCAATTCAGGTCGAGCAAACGTTGGTGGCCTGGTGTACTGCTGAGTATGTTAGTTCGCAACGCTGTGGTTTAGGCATCGAAACCTTAGAAGCCTACCAACAACAAGGTTTGGGCTATGCTTTGGCAACCGCAATGATCGTGGCATGTCGCCAACGTGGTTTGCAAGTGCATTGGGAATGTTCGAGCAAAAATCTTGCTTCGTATCGTTTGGCGCAAAAACTCGGCTTGCAACCACAAGCAGGTTTGATCAACTATGGCTTGGTTTGGCTCTAGTTGGTTTGTTGCAAGGTTTGCAACACGCTAGACCATTCGGGGTAGCGATAAATTGGGTTGGCCACATGGTGATAGACAATCTGACCAGCCCGATTGATCGCTGCTGCACCGCCTAGCCGTCGCATTGAGCCAGCCCCATTCAACAACTCCATGCCGCCGACCAAGAGCTTGGCTTGGCGAATGAGCACCTGTGGCGAGAGCACTTGCAGCCACGAGCCTTCAACAATCTCAAAATAATCGTAGACCTGTAAACTTTGATCAACATAAATTGGGAAGGGAATGTTATACATCGAGCGAAAACGCGATACTAGCTCAACATTGCCCATCATCAGCACCACAATCTGCCAGCCAGCATCCTTGAAGGCTTGGTCGTAATCACGCAGATTCAACAAGGTTTGGCGGCAAATACCACAACCAATATTACGCATAAAAAAGATCAAGATTGGCTTTTCCTGCCAAAGACTTTCAAAGCCAACCCGCTCACCAGTTTCATTCAACACCCATAAATCAGTCATTGGGTTGCTTGCTACTGCTGTCATCTTACCCATCCAATCGCGCTGTAAATTCACTATTGTAGGCTACGTGCGCTTGGCGGTATAAGGATGTATGTTTAGGCGGCGCGTTGCAGTGGTGGCTCCACATAGGTCAATACTTCATCCCAAGTTGGGTAACGATAAATTGGGTTGGCAACATGATGAAAGCTAATTTCGGCCTGCGGATTGAGCAACACAATGCCCCCAAGGCGGCGAATCGATTCGGCAGTTAAATTGACTGATGAAGGAATGCCCTTGAAGGCCAACAGCATCTGACGGGCTAAAACATGGGGGCCAGCAACCGTCCAAAGTGAGCCTTGGCCAATTTCAAAGGCCTCGTAAACGTGCTGTTTGGGGTCGGAATAGACAGGGAATGGCAACCGATTGAGCTGACGAAAGCCATGGGCCATTTTGGCATCGCCCATAATAATTACGGCAATTTCGCAGTGGGCATGGTGAAAGCGTTGTTGATATTCGCGTAAACGGTAGAGCTGTTGGCGACACAGGCCACAACCAACATGGCGCATTAACATTAACAAAAGTGAACGTTGTTGATAGCGTTGCAGCAAATCAACCGGATGATCGGTTTCATCCACCACCATTAAATTGCGCTCAACAATTTGGCCCTGCATAACACACCCATCCTTGCTAAAAAGAAAACTGCATCGACCTCTATTCGCTTAAACAAACGTAGGTAGATGCAGCCTTTTTTAAAGATTGGATGAGGATTCGTTTTGGGCGCGTTGTTCGGCAATTTTGCGCAGCCCACTAGCGGCTCGCCAAATAACTGATACTAAGGCCAGCGTGATCAGCAGCCAGATGCCCCAAATCACAACGCTAGAACTACTTTGACGGGCAACAAAGGCCAATAATGGCAGCACGCACATTGTTGGCGAAAACAGCATGGCCAAGGCAATCGAACGTCGGAGTTTGCGTTCTTCAGGGCTTAAATTGGCACGATTGAGCGAACGTGGCTGCTGATCTGGTGACTGCATGAAACATCCTTATGCTACTTAGTTGCTGGACAGCTCGTGGCTGAGCCAGTTGGTTGGGCTGCTTGCGGATCACGCTTGAAAATCAGGCTTTGTTGATCGGCATAAACCTCGCGCCAAGCTGAATTGGCTTGGACTGCGCTGATCAATTGTTGGCCGTTTCCGCGATCCACTAATATTGTATCAATTGAATCTTGAGTTAGCAGCCGTTCCCAATCGCGGCCTGCCATAATACAACTATAGGCTTGCCAATGTTCGGTTGGGTATAAGCTAACTCGCGGATCGATAAATACAGGCAATTGCTCACCAGCTTGCCAGATTAAATAGCTGCCATAGCCAAGATCATGGAAGTAGGCTTGGCTTGGTGGATTGGCCTGTAAAAACTCGACTGCTTGAATTGGGGTAGCAGCACTCGCTAATGTTGCTTGCGGCAAATTGCCAGTTGCACCCTGCAAAGCCGCTGGTAAAGGCAGCCAAATACGAATAATTGGTTGCATAAGCAGCCCAATCAAACCAATCGTGATTGTTAATCCGGCAATCCATATCGGTGCGCTGGGGTTACGTTTAATCAGGCGTAAGCGGCCACGGCGCACAATTGCCTCGGCAATAATTGGGCCTGCCACACTACCAAACCAAAATTGATAACGCATGCTGAGTAAACTAAAGGCTGCCATGATTGCCGTTATGATCAGATCGGCGCTGCGCATGCGCTGCCAAACTACCGATAACATCATGGCTGCAATTAAACCAACCGCCAAGCTCACTTGAGCCATCGGAGTAGCAAAATTCAGCAGTGGTGAGCCTGATTGAGTTTGTAAAGCTTCGGGAACTATGCTGGTTAATTGTTGCCATGCGGCGATCCAGCCATTCCAGCCATGCGGGTTGATAAAACTCGCGATGGTCGTCGTTGCCGTGGCGATTTGCAGCGCTCGGGCAGTTGCATAAATTGGTGCTTCATCATGGTCGCGCCGTCGATCGATGATTGCGCCTACAGCGGCTGTTGCAACCAGGATTGGCCCAAAGATGAAACTTTCATGCAGGTTGACCCAAAGTAATTGGATGATCGGGAGCAACCAGAGATATTTCGTTGTCCAGCGCTCGGCAGCAACTTCGCTAACAATCACAAAACTAGCGATAAACAACGGCCATACAAACATCGCAGGCTGAACTTGCCAATGATTGAAACTTACCAGCACACTCAACAACAAACCGAGCATGGCGGCCCGCCCATTGGCTTTTACCCGTCGCCAGGTATGCCAGAGCAATAAAGCATAACTGCCGATTAATAAAAGGCTGCGGATTTGTAAAATTGCAACTAAACCACCAAGCTGATAGATCCACGAAAAGAGGAATTGGCTGAGCCAGTTTTGGTAGAAAAAAGCTGTATTGGCTTGGGTGGCGGAAAAAACGCCAACAGTGGGGATTCTGCCACTTGTGCGAATCAGATCGCCAATTTTGAGCTGCCACCAAAAATCCTCTGGGGCAACCAGCCATAAGCTACCAACTGCCATTGCTAGTGCAAAAAAGAGCAAAGCCCACCAGATTGGTGCAGACCATTTGATGCGTTGGATATGCTGCTCCTTTCCTTGATCTTGAATGCTAGCCCGATTTTAACATAGTTTGTTAAATGCCAAACACTGCCTGAAACTCAAGCAGTGTTTGGCAAATTGATGATTCGATGAATTAGGCTTTAAGGCTTGCTATCAGTTGATCGACCAGCACTTCTTGCCGTACTAACTCGCGGCGAAGCTGAATCTCAGCTTGGGCAGTTTGTAATGCCCGTTCACGAGCTTGGGTCGCCAGTTCTGGCTCACCACAGCGCTTGGCTAGGGCAAGCCGTTCTGTCCAACGCTGCGATTCATGGGCGTAGCGTTCGGCTTGACGACGTGTGCGATCACGTTCAACTGCTAATTGGAGATAGGCCTGTTTAAGCTTGTTCATCACCGCCTGCCTTTTTCAAACGCCGTACCACGCGCATCCGACGGGCTGGCTGAGCTGCTTGCTCGGCAACTGGGGCCGGCGTAGGTGCTGGCGTTGGCGCTGGCGTATTGCGGGCTGAAATTGGCCCGCGTTCAACCATTTTGTCGCGTGGAGCTGATGCGCGATCATCGAAACCACGACGGTCATCGCGGCCACGGTTATCGAAACCACGACGGTCGTCGCGACCACGGTTGTCAAAACCACGGCGATCAAACGAGCCTTGGTTGCTTGGGCGGCGACCGCCAAAGGTGTTTTTAGGGCGATCATCGCCACGATGGGCGCGATCAAGCGCCAAGCCACGTTCGCCACGTGGTCGATCATCAAAAAATTCTTCGCGACGATTGGTACGATCGAAGCCACTTGCATCGCGACGTGGGCCACGTTCGCCGAAACCGCCACCTTCACGGCGTGGGCCACGTTCGCCGAAACCGCCGCCTTCACGGCGCGGACCACGGTCACCAAAACCGCCACCTTCACGGCGCGGGCCGCGTTCGCCAAAGCCGCCACCTTCACGGCGCGGACTGCGTTCGCCAAAGCCGCCACCATCGCGGCGCGGACTGCGTTCGCCAAAACCGCCACCTTCACGGCGTGGGCCACG
>NZ_DOPT01000032.1:0-30670 GCF_003512625.1 Herpetosiphon sp.
GTCAAATCGACCGCTGTAGGTGAATTCATCAGTTGTGTGTGTCGTGACCAATGTCATTCGGTCATTCGTTGACAGCCAGAGGATTCTACCACCCTTCGCCACCCTTGTCAAATGCCATGGTTCTGATCCACGAAGCACACGAAGGAGCACGAAGCGCGGGCCACAACCGCGAAGATCGCGACGACCGCGAAGTGCACGAATTGCACCAATGCTTCTGCGGTGCCACAGAGCTATCGACCCCTGCCCACTGACCCCTGAATCCTAGCCATCTACCTTTTGCCTTTTGCCTTTTGATTTCTGCCTTTTGATTTCTGCCTTTTGATTTCTGCCTTTTGCCTTTCACTCACTCCTCGCCCACTGCGCGACGGCGGCGGGTGCTCACAGCCGAGCCTTGGGATTGCAACAAGGCCATATCACGAATGATTGTGCGCCGACTAACGGCCAAAGCATCAGCTAAATCGTCGTCGGTTGGGGCGGCTCCAGCATCGTCGGCTTCATCAAGTAGGCGCTGCAAACGATGGATGCGCAATTCGCTGCGATCGTTAAAGCGATTATCCTCAGGCGCATGCAAAGTCCAAATTACCTCAACCCGATCGGTGTGGCTCAGTGATTTGCCCAAGGGCACATCAGCGCGAACTAACAACACTTTGCGTTGAATATAGCCGCCCTCGGAAAGCATTTGAGTACGGCCATACACCCGCGTCAGGCGCATCCACAGGCCAGCCATCGAGCGAATCGCCCCAGCCAGCGGCGCAACTCGTTGCAATTGCAGCACCATGCCATGCAACTTAACATTGTTTATAAATGAATCACGCAGGGTTGGGTCACGGAAACGATTGGCCTGATTGTGAATTGAGCTGTAGGCATGTTGCAAATGTAGCCGATCACCATACACCCAAAACCGCGTGAAATGCAGCAATACATCGGCATAAAACAGCTCTTTGGGGTCGTACATAGCTTCCGCTTCGGCCAACATCGCTTGGGCTTCGGCAGCAAAACCACATAATTGAGCAGCTAAGGCATGCATCAAAATTGGTTGCAAAAAGGCTGATCGGGCTTGTTGCCACATGGCTGTAGCCCGCCGCAACAAAGGCAAGGCTTGGTCGGGCCGATTGCGAAAAATCTCCATTGCGCCAATTGCCGAGAGTAGATATAACCCTGCGCCTTGTTGATGCGCCTGATCAAGCCAAGGCTGCACTTCTTGCACCACCGTTTCGGCTTGCTCAAAATCGCCAGCTTCTAAGGCCACCAAAATTGTGACGCTATGGGCAAAAAACGACCAATTGGAGTTGGGCGGCATTTTGGAATCACGAATCATCTGGCGAATACGCTGAGTCGTCGCTTGGGCCATTTCGGTCAAGCCAAGCGCAGTCGTGATGAAGGTTGACATGAACAAACCCACACCCAAAAGCCAAATATCATCAAGCGCTTCGAGCAATTCAATTGATTTGTTCATCGTGCTAAGCGCGGTTTCCCAATCGGCATAGCTAATGCCAACTTCGCTCAATACCCGCAACACATTGCCCCGCGCTGGATACAAATAGGGGTGTAATTCGGTCAAGGTCAAGGCTTCGGCGGCAATCCGCTGAGCTATGCTGGTATCGCCCAGCATCCGGTAGGCAAAGGCTAATGAGCAGAGCGCGGCCACCAAGACCGTATCATCGTGGCTGCTACGGGCTAGGGCAACTGCTCGTTCAAGCAATGGCAAACTATTGCGTGGCTGGACTGCGGCGCTACTAATTAAATGAAAGCCATAGGTATTTAAAATGCGGGCTTCTACCGCTGGCAATTGCTGAGCTTGAGCCAAATCTAAAGCTCGCTCGGCAATACTCGCCATTTCAGTTGGGTTAGAATCAACTGAAGAGAGCACAATCCGGCTTTCATACACTTCGAGCAATGCCGCTTGATCGCCCAAACTCAAAGCCAAAGTTTCTAGACGCTCAACGTCGGCCCGCCAAACTTCTAGCTGGCCCAAAAACACCAAAACCCGTTGACGCAAGCGCAATAAGGTCAATTCCAAACGGGCATCAACTGGTATTTGCTGATATAACTCCAAAGCCCGATTGGCATAATCGAGGGCTGTCGTGTAGGCATAGGCTTGCAAGGCTTGTTCGCCAGCTTGTTGATAGGCTCCAATCGCCGCCGCCCAGCGTTGTGCTCGCTCATAGGCCCAAGCAATTGTTTCGGGCCGACAAAGTGGCTGTTGCTCAAAATAATTGGCGGCCTGTTGCACCGCTGCTTGGCATAATTCCAGTGCTAAACTTTGCTCAACCGCCACGGCAATCAGATCGTGGTAAAACTGAAAACCTGCATGTGTCTGCGCCACCAGCCGCGCATCTAAAAGATCAGGGATGGCTTGATCGACCTCAGTGCCTGCGACAAACCGCCAAGCCGCTAATGTCCAGCTACGACCCAAGGCATTGGCCGCTGCCAAAGCCCGATGCGCCAACATTGGCAAGGCCTGCACTCGCTGCGCCACCAATGCTTGAAATGAGTGCTCATGAGCATCGCCACGATGTAATAATTGCTCTTGCAAAAAGAGTGGATTGCCCGCAGTCAGGGCATGTAAAGCGGCAATTTCGGCCATGCTCGGAATCGGCACATGATTCGGCCACAAGCGCCCCACCAGATGTTGAAAATCGTGCAGCGCCAAGCCATTTAATTTAACTGATTGAACTGGCAATTCTTGACGCATGCGGCGCAAGGCTTGCAACATATGGCTCGATTCGCTACCGCGATAGGCCAAGATCAGCAATAAACGGGAGCGTAAGAGTGCCTGAATTTGGCTCGGCGACCATTGCAGCACATTAAATACAATCCGTTGCGCCCAATGCATATCATCTAGTACTAATAATAATGGTGCTTGCTGGGTCGCTGCGAGTAAGGCATTCAACAACGCCGCAGGCAAACTCGGACGATTCGCGTGATCGTGCTGACTCAATTGGGGTAAATTTGGCACAAGCGCCGACAAGCCAAGCCGTGTAATCGGATCAAATTGGTCAAGCAGGCTTTGATCAAGGATTTGGGTCAGAGCTTGATCAAGTGGAGCGTAGGGCGAATTGCCACCATTAATTTGACCCGCACCCCAAGCCACCCGAAAACCACGCGCTTGGGCTGCTTGGCTCAATTCGTGCAATAAACGGGTTTTGCCAATTCCAGCAGCGCCATCGAGCAGCACCAAGCCACCACTATGACTCAAGGCAGCATCCAAGCCATCAAGCAACAACGAACGTTCATGCGTGCGACCCACAAATGGTATTTTCTGCCAACTACCGCCAATCGTGGTTTGACGCAAGGTTTGTTCAGCCCGAATTTGCTCGGCGAGGGCACTGGTTTCGGCAACTGGCTCAACGCCCAAATCAGCAGCCAAACGTTCGCACAAATGACGATAGGCGGTTAATGCCAAGTGCGGACGGCCAAGGCTTACATGGCAACGCATCAGGAGCATACAGGCTTGTTCATCGAAGGGATCGAACGCTTGCCAACGCTCAGCACTTGTTAGCGCCACACTATAATCGCCTTGGGCAAAGGCATGGTGCGCCAATTTGGCAATTGTGGCGGCAAACAGTGCTTGCAAATCAGCGCGGGGGCCATCGAGCCATTCGGCATCAACATCAGGCAATAATTCATCACGATATAATTGACATGCCAATTGCCAATCGATGCTTTGATTGCTTTGCGCACCTTGCTGAAACGCTTGGAGATCGCACCAAATCGAGCCTAATTGCAAGGTTTGGGCGTTCGCCAAGAGCCATTCATCACAACTTGGGCTATTTTGGCGTAGCCGATAGAGTGTCGCCGAAAGTGCTCGTCGCGCCTGAGGTTCGGGCAAATCGGGCCAGATTGTCGCCGCCAAGCGCAAACGACTAATGGGCTGCTGGCGATTTAAGGCTAAAAATACCAATAATGCGGCTAGCGGGCCATTGCCAAGCGCAATCTGTTGGGTTTCATATTGGAGGCGTGGCGAGCCAAATAGGTAGAGCGAGCAATCTTGCATACGTCTATTGTAGTGGACATGTCTAGAGTATGGGCGCGGCGTTGATGTCCAAGGCCTTTCTAGGCGAAAACAATTGATCACTGGCAACAAAAGGTATAGGTTTTAGCAGATTATGTCATTCTATCAAGCAGCTTTAGGACTAATTGACTGTAGGAGGGCGCTAGATATGGTAGTATGATCAAAACTTAATCATATGTTCGCAAATCATTCATTCTTTAAAGATATCATCACGACTCACCCTGTTAGGTAGCTTTAGTCTAATTGACTATGCTTAGCAGCGGCGTATAATGGCAATAGACGGGTATTGCATTGGCGATACCATTCCTCAAGGAGGCTTGCAATGGCTGGTTTAGGCGTAACAGAACTGTTAATTATTTTGGCAATTGTGATTGTATTGTTTGGTGCTTCGCGGATTGGCGATCTTGGTGGAGCAATGGGCCGTGGCATTCGCGAGTTTCGCCGTGGTGTGCGCGATGAAGATGCCACAGCACCAACCGATGCTAGCAAAAACGAATCGAAATAACGGACTACTAACAATTGACATGCATCGTTGAGGCACGTAGCGCGTGCCTCGCGTTGTTCTTACGGGGGGGCTATGACCGTTGCCCTGCGTTTCCTCGGGGTTCCTTCAATCCTCTACAATCAGCAAGCACAGTCGCTTCCCAGCAAAGCGGTAGCCCTCTTGGGGTATCTTGCAGCAACCATCCAACCTCAACGCCGCGAACATCTTCTGGCATTGCTGTGGGCTGAAAGTAGCGATGAAGCCGCCCGCAAAAATTTACGCAATACGCTATGGACAATTCGGCGCAGTTTAGGTGGTGAGATCATCTTAGCCGATGAGGATCGCTTGCGTTTGCATCCGGATTGTGCGGTTGATCTTTGGCAGTTACGCAGTTTGGCAGAAGGTTTGGTTTCACCAACCGTTGAGCGTTTGTTGCAGCTTGCCCAAGGGCCATTGCTCGATGGCGTGATGTTACCCGACGCTCCCGATTTTGATTTATGGCTGGTGACCGAGCGCGAACAGGTGCATTTAACCACGATGCGCTTATTTCAAACCGCGATCAGCAATTATCAAAAACAACAGCAATGGGTGCATGTGTTGACTTTAGCTCGCGCCGCCCTGCGTTTCGATCCGCTCTCCGAATCGTTGTATCAGGCGATTATCGAGGCCCATTGGCGGCAAGGTGAACGCGCCGAGGCCTTGCGCCAATATGAGATGTTGGCCAATACGCTGCAGCGTGAGTTAGGGATCGATCCCTTGCCTGAAACCCAAATGCTGCGCCAGCGCATTTTGCAAACCAACCAACTGATGAGTACAAACAACGCATCAGAACCAGCCAAACCTGTGGTCACAGCGCCGATTGCTGAGCCAAAGCCCTTGCTCAAGCCAATTAAACGCGCCGCCCCCCGCGCCGCGCCCTTTGTTGGGCGGCAATATGAGCAATTACTGCTTAACCAAGCCTTGATGCGCAGCAACGAACGGGGCTTGCAAGTGGTGCTCATTACTGGCGAAATTGGGGTTGGCAAATCGCGGCTCTGGCAGGAATGGGCACAGCAATTACCTGCTGATAGCACCATGTTGGCGATGCACTGCCTTGAATCGACCCAAAGCTTACCGTTTGCCCCGTTGACCGAACTATTTGGTCAGCGCATCTGCCTATCACGGCTTTTTTCGGGCGATTCAGCGGTTGATCCGATGTGGTTGGCCGAGGTAGCGCGATTACTGCCGCAATTGCGTGGGCATATTCCCAATTTGCCAGAGCCACCAGTGTTACCCGCCGATGAAGAGCGACGACGTATGTTCGAGGCTTTTGCCCAATGTTTACGGGCAGTAATGACCAATCATCTGGTAATTGGCATCGACGATTTACACTGGGCCGACCAAGCCACCGCCGAATGGCTCGATTACGTCGTTGATCGCTTGCACGATTTGCCGATTGTGTTGGTGGTGACCTATCGTTCGGAAGAGGCCAACGCCCGTTTGCAACGCTTGGTGGTTGGTTGGCAACGCGGCAGTTTGGTCACCCGCATCGACGTGCCACGGCTCGATCTCAGCGAAGCACGTGAACTTTTGGGTGCATTGGGTCATCCTAATCCTGATGATCAGACCTTGCTCGAACGTAGCGCGGGTAATCCATTATTTTTGCTCGAACTTTGCCGCACGGCTGATCCGGCTGATGTGCCGCCGATGTTGGTCGATGTGCTCAGCGCTCGTTTGGCGCGTCTGCCAGAACGAGCAGCCCAAATTGTCCAAGCGGCAGCGGTGCTTGACCCCTTGTTTGGCTATAGTATTCTGCGCGAAACTGGCGGACGTTCCGATGAGGAAACCCTCGATGGGCTTGATGGGTTGCTCAGTGCCGCTATCTTAAAAGAGCACGGCGATAGCTATACCTTTAGTCATCCCTTGGTAGCAACCGTTGTCCGTAATAGCCTCAGTCGCGCCCGCCGCAGCTTTTTGCATCGCCGCGCCGCCCAAGCTCTACAACACGAATATAGCGATCAACGGGCGATTGCAGGACGCTTGCTATTGCATTATCGCGAGGCGGGCGAGGCCAAATTGGCTGCCAGTTATGCCGACCAAGCTCTAGAGCACGCGCTTTCATTGGCAGCACCGAATGAGGCTGTGGCTTTTGGGCAACAGGCGGTTGAGCTTGATCCAACGCCTGAGCGCTATTGTCGGCTGGGCGATGCCTTGGAGTGGAATAGCGAAGTGCCTGCGGCGCGTGAGGTTTATCATACGGCGCTGGCGCAATATCAAGCCCAAGCCAATTGGCTTCGAGTTGTGGCAGTGTGCACCAAGCTTGGCCGCACCTATTTGGTCGTCGGCAGGCCTGAGGTGGTGATCGAATGGGCGGAACGGGGCTTGGCAATTTATCATAAACACAAGATTGATGATCAATTGATCGAAGCCGATTTGCTGTTGCTCTTAGCGATTAGCCAACGTTTGGCGGGCTACCCATTAAACGTAGCCTACGAAAATATTCAAGCCGCCTTAGAGGTTGCGACCGCCCAGCAAAATCACTCGTTGATTGGGCGTTGTCAATTTGAGTTGGGCAATATTTTGGCGCAACGCGGCGAAATTAAGGCAGCGGTCGAAACTTTTGCCTTGGCGATTGCCAGCACCGCCGCCACCAACGAGCAATATCAAATTATCTTGGGCTATAACAATGCTGCCTATAATGCCACCTTGATCGGCGATTTGGTCACGGCGCATAGCCATATTCAAGCAGGCTTGCACTTGGCCGAACGCTTGGCCTTGCGCGTGCCATTGCAATATTTGTATAGCACACGCGGCGAAATTGCCTTAGCCGAAAAGCATTGGGACGAGGCCGAAGAATGGTTTGAACGCGGAATTAGCGTGGCTCAAGCCAATGGTAATGCGGCTCAAGTTGCCAATTATCGTGCTAATTTGGGCTTGGTGGCGCGTGGCCGTGGCGATCTTGATCAAGCGTTGGTCTTGATGCGCACAGCACTCAGCGAAGTTGAATTGCTCACTGCGCCATTTTTACAAACCCAAATCAACATTTGGCTGGCCGAAATTTGGCAAGAACGCCACGATTATCTAGCTGCCAATGCTGCCTTACAACGGGCACAACAGGCCGTCACACCTGAACAAGGCTTTTTGTATCAACGGGTTCAGCAATTACAACAACAACTTGGCAGCATGCAACCAGCAATGGTTCATCAGCGTTCTATTTAAAAAGGAGTTGCCATGGCCGATCAATCAGTGCCCTACAGCCATAGTGAATTGATGATTGCTTTAGAACGCGATGTTGCAACGGTTAGCGACACAATCTTGGCCTTGACCCCTGAGGAATGTTTTGCTCATCCGGAAGGGGTTTGGTCACCGGCTGAGAATGTGTTGCATCTTCAACAATTGACCAAAGTTTTGACCCTGGCGTTTTATGTACCACGGTTCACGCTTAGCACGTTGTTTGGCAAGCCCAAGCATCAATCGACCGATTATTTAACGATCAAAACTCGTTATCAAGCAGCAATTGCCAAGGGATTTAGCGCTCCGGCCTATTCGATTCCAGCCAAACCGCAAGGCTCAATCAGCCTGCAAGCGCAACAAGCCTTGGTTGCACAATGGCAAAAACTCAATCAACAGCTGATCGAAACGCTTTTTCATTGGGATGAAGCAGCACTTGATCAGTATCAATTGCTGCATCCAGCTTTGGGCAAATTAACCGTGCGTGAGATGTTATTTTTTATGCATGCCCACACCGCGCACCATCTCAACGATCTTGCCAAATTGCGCCAAAACCACGTTGCCAGCGAATAGTTCCATTCCCTCACCCCCAAGCCCCTCTCCCGCTGCCGCAGGCGAGGGAAGTTTAGATTTGAGGGTGACGAGTATTAATTAGCAGTTTTGCTTATACGGAAACTCGCGTTCTCACAAGGGTAGCGTTTCCTATCGAACCACGGATTTGCTGGTTCAGCAGTGGATGAATAGCTAGCACCAATTGAATTTTAGGGGGTGCAGGGGGATGAAAACACCCTGCGTTTCCCTCCGGCGGAGGGACGGAAGGGTGGCGAAGGAAGCAATTCACCATAGTAATCTGAACCAATAACCATTACATAAACTTGTGACAATCATTGACATAGAACAAAAGTTCTACTATAATTTTCTTCAGTGGTAAACGAGCATGTACGTTTAGCCTGAGGAGGCATTATGGCGGTCACAAGTCGTAATTTACGCACAAATTATCCACGCCAATCGATGGGGCGACGACTTGTCCGAGTTACAGCTCCGCAACAAGCGCATCGGCGCACTCAAACGCAACAAACACCAACGACGCTGCCCGCAATTTGGATTAATCGGTTGCTTTGGGCTGGGGTAGTGGTACTTTTAGCCCTACTTTTAGGCACACTCAGCGGTATTTTTGGGGTCTGGATTGACGATTTACGCTATGGCCGACCACGCGTTTCACACTTAGTTGCCAATGTCGGCCACGAAAGCGCTCAAGGCTTGCCCAGCGAATTTATGGCGATCAATTTGAATCGGCGGGTGGTTGTGTTAGAATTCCCTGGAGGCGATGCAAGCAAAGCTCGCACGCTAATTGGCCCATATCTCTTTGGCGCAGGCGAAGATCTGACCCCCATCACCCTTTCGACCCACGATCTGAACAACGATGCCCGTCCGGAGCTATTGGTCAACATCAAAAATGAACAACTAATTTATATCAACCAAGCCGATGGCTTTCGGATGATCACTGCTGCGGAACAAGCTAGTTTGTTGAACCAGCAACAATGAGTGGTCTCCGTGCCAGGAGAACCCATCCATGTTATATGGTTTTGATGATTTTTCTTCGCGACGACGCACCTTCTTCTTAATTGCGCTGGCGGCTGCTTTGGTCTGGATGATCGTGCAGTTTCGCGGAAGCAGCAACGTCTTTTATAGCTCGATGAGTGCTCCAGGCCGACCCGCCCAATCTGCTAGTGGTAATCTTGCTGGCTCGTTTGGGGCGATCGACGGCGATAGTATTTTGGGTGTACCAACCATTTCTGCTGCAAAAATCGATCAGGTGCTCAGTTCTTACAATTCTCCAGCAACTGGCAAGGGTCAAGTGATTTATGATATGGGTATCAAGTATGGCATCGATCCAGCCTACTGCTTAGCCTTTTTCATTCACGAATCGACTGCTGGGACCCAAGGTGTTGCACGGGTCACGCAATCGATTGGCAATATTCGCACCACCGCTGGTTATGAAGATTACCAAGGCTATCGCAAATACCCAAGCTGGGAAGCTGGCATCGAAGATTGGTACAAGCTGATTCGCAATTTATATATCGACGAATGGCAATTGACAACAATTCAAGATATTATCCCAGTGTATGCGCCACCAGTTGAAAACGACACTAATCATTATGTCGAAACGGTGCGCACATTGGTCAACTCATGGAGAGCAGCAGGTTCATGAATTGGTATGATTTGAGCGATTATGGCAATAACTATAAACGTGGTGCAGTCGCCCTCGGCTTGATTGTGGTGCTCTTTTTGTTGCTCAATCGTCCTTCTACACCTACAATCAGCGCTTGGCGCGGTGAAAATCCCAGCGTTGCGGGCCTCTCTGGCTCAGCAATTCAGGTTGGCCAAGGCGATACCTTGGTCGCGCCACCAGGCATTTCGAGCGATCAACCATGGGGCAATCCGGTTGCCGCCAATCGAGTAGTAATGACCCAAGGCTATGGAGTTGGCTCACACGCGCCTGCCGAAGTTTGGGGGGCAATCGATCTAGCGGTTGATGGTAATGGCGATGGCGCGGCTGATCCAGCTGGTTCGGTCGGTGCACCTGTTCGCGCGACCATGAGCGGCTATATTGAGGTTACCGCCGATTCGTGGCCAGCAGGCAACCATATTTGGGTTATCGGCAACGAATATAAAACTGGCTACGCCCACCTCTCCGAGTTCAAAGTGCAAGATGGCGATTATGTTGAACGTGGCACAATCATTGGCACGATCGGTTCAACTGGATCATCGAGCGGTCCGCACCTCGACTACCAAATTTGGCATAATGGGGTTAACCAAAATCCCCTCAACTACCACCCGTTACCGTAATGTTTTTCGCGCTAAAATAGACTATTCTAAAAGCATGAATCGTTTGCGCTGATTCATGCTTTTCTTTTGCTCAGTTTCCTCATTGATCGAACATACGAGGCACTATGGCTCTAGCAACGCCCACGCCCCAACAATCGCTGGTTGAGCGAATTCGGCTTTTGGTGATTGCCCAAACCGTCATGGTTGGCTTAATTGGTATCGCCACTTGGTTTTTGGTCGAAATTCCAAAGGAGCGGGCGGGAGTTGCGCTAGGTCTAGCACTCGTCACGACTATCAATGTTTTTCTCTATCTATTGCGCAAATCGCGTCATGCTCCACGGATCGTCGTGGTCAATTTCTTGTTGATCGTCGGGGTGATTGTGCTGACAGATGCGACAGGTGCCCAATTATCGGGCATGAATTGGACGCTGTATCTGATTTGGCCAGCCTTGACCATGTTGGTGCTGCGCGAATTACGCTATGTGCTGGTGGTCAGTGTCGTTACCTTGGCAGCATTAATTACCTTCCCTTTGCTCGAAATTTATGGGGTGATTTCGCTGGAGTTGATGATTCCTGCGCCGATGTTACTGTTAAAATTGATTATTTTTGTGGTCGTTTTTTTGATTTTGACTTCCATGATGATCGTGATTGGCTTGGCTGATCAGCGCAGTCAAAAAGTGCTAGCTGAACATACGGCATTAATCACCAATCAACAAGCTGAATTAGCCCAAGCCAATCAATCGCTGCAAGCAGGCAACCACCAATTACAAGCCTTGGCCCAACGTCAAGAAAGCTTGCTTAATCAAATTCAACTGCTCGAAGCACCCATTATTCGCTTGGGCAATAATGCGATTTTGCTGCCAATCACGGGTATGCTCGATCAACAACGGATTAGCCATATTCGCAGCGCCGTGCTCCAACAAATTTACCAACTACGAGCGCAACATTTAATTCTCGATATGACTGGAGCATTATTGCCCGATGCCAGCGTGCTGCCCGATTTTGCCGATATGCTAGCAGCGATTAAACTCTTGGGTTGCGAAGTGCGGGTTACGGGCATGACCAGCGAGATTGTGCAGCAATTGGTCTTTACCGATGTCGATTTGCGCATTTTTGGCAAAACTGGCCAGTTGGAGCAATTGATTCAAGAGGTTTTACAGCCTTCAAAAGGGAAATAGCTCTTCGATTGAGATTAATTGCAACGAGCCAGTTGGGCATTGGCTCAAACAAGCCCGATCATCATAGCCTGCGCATAAATCGCATTTACTAGCCACGGTTTTGGGCTGAATTTGATGTGATTGCTGGCGCATCCGCTGCCAAAGCTGCCAAAGTGGCCCTTGCTGGTTCTGTAAAAAGATCGTTTGCGATTCAACCGCATCATAAGGGCAGGCCAGCACACACTCGTTGCAACCAGTGCAAGCATCAGTAATCCGTAACGCCCCATTATCATCCCATTGAATCGCAGCTTCGGGACATGCCTCAACGCACTCGGCTCCAACTCGACACTGCCGACAACTCTGAGTAATATCCCAATCTTCGATTTTAGCGCCGTTGAGCCGCATACGGGTTTGGCCAAAACGCTCAGCACAAGCCTGCTCACAAATTCGGCAATCGGGCGGGCATTGCGCGGGCTGGCGCACCAACACATGCGAGCCACGAAACATGCCATAGCGCACCGCCACTTTGATCAAATGCTGACGAGTTTGGTCGCCGCGTACTCGCTCCGAGTGATGCACCCGTTCATCGATCACCCGCCGTACCGCCGCTTCAAGCGAAGGATGTTGGGCAACTTGGGCCGCAAAAACCGCACCCGGCAGGTGCAAGCAGCGGGTTGGGGTTAGACAACGTAAGGTGGCATTGTGCGGTGTTGCCGAGAGCAAAGCCATCTCGCCAAAAAAATCACCATCGCTGAGGGTTGCTACAATCACGCCATGTTGCTCAACGGCAATTTGGCCTTGTTCGATCAAATATAAGGCTTGGCCAGCCGAGCCTTGCTCAAAAATCACGGTGTTACGGCCAAATTCTTGGCGCGTGAGTTGGGTTGCCAACAAGGCCCGTTCTTCAACGCTGACATGACTAAACAACGGCACACGGCTCAGGGCACTAACCGCGCGGCGTTGCAAATAGCTCGCTTCGAGCAAACGCATAAATAGTGGCAGATGTTGCTTTTTTTCGTGCAAACGCTCAATCGACCATTGCAACGCGAAGATTTGGGTTTGGGCTTGGACGGCATACAACAGCGAATGTGAGCTAAAAAAGATGCTATTGCCAAAAAAATCGCCCTCGCCCAACTCGCCAATTGAAATCGGCTCACCATCGCGATCAAGAATCACTGTATCAGCCACGCCGCTCAAAATCACATAGCATTGGCTACTGCGTAAACGGGCAATCGGAATCGTGTCGCCTGCCGCAAAAGCCCGAAAAACCCCAATTCGCGCCAAAATTGTGGCTTCGTTGGTGGGTAATTCGGCCAAATTGGGCAGGCTCTGCAAAGCATCAACTTGGAGATTGAGCGCGAGAGGAGCCATATATTGAGCCTCGATTATTGGGTTTGTTGATAGTGATAGGGTAAACTGCGCCGCATATGTTCATCGGCCATTTGCCATGAATGATTGGCATTTGGCACAACCCCGCTGAGCCGATTGTGCGCCCCGACTTCGCGCAGCAACTCATCGAGCCGTGCCCCACGATAATAATTAACATTGGGCTCGGCGGATTCAGGGCCATATTCGATCAACCATTGCAATTTTGAAGCCTGCGCTCCATCAATTCGCAATAAGGTCAATGGGTTATGTTGGGCTGCAAAAGTATGGTCGCGCGGCACGCCAAAATTGGCATCAAATAAATTACGTTCGAAAACACTATCACGAGCAGCGATAATTTCGGCATTCTCAGGGTCGTCCCAAAAGAATAAGCCATCGTAAGCCCCGACCGAAGCCCACTCGTTGGGATGGCGCAAAGCTTGATTAACACTGATAAAGCCGCCCAACGAAAAGCCATCAAGCGAGCGATGCGCACCGCCAAATAGCACCGGATAATGGGTTTCGACATAGGGAATTAAATCGCGATAGATAAAATCTTCGAATAAGCCAGTGCCAATTGAAGGATCAGCCACTAATTCTGGTGAATGGAGATTGATGCCTAAGCTATGAATCCCATCATTGGCGTTGGTCATGCCTGGAAACACCATCACCATCGGGCCAATCTGATCTTGGCGACGTAATTCCTCGTAGACATCAATCACATTGCGATTGCCACCGCGCGTCCCATCTTCAGTTTTATTGATCCATTCGCGTTCATGACCACGGAAAAGATAGAGGCTGGGTACACGCAGGTTTTCATCGCTACGAGTTTCAATTGGCAGATAAATATAAAATGTGCGGGTAATTCCCAAAGCCTGGCTGAAAAAATCGACCCGTTCAACCCGCTCATCATAAATTTTAGCTGCATCACGCTGACGATCAGCCCAAGCCGCCACTGTACCCTTAACTTGCGCACCGCTGGCGGCGATTCCAGTTCGATTGGGCATTTCGCTGCCATCAGCGGCTTTTTCGACATTCGACCACGAACCACGGGTTAACTTGAAATCAAGCCGCAAGCCATTGGTAAAGGGCCAAGCGCCATAGGCAATATCGGCACTGCGCGAAAGCACATAGGTCGGATCATTCGGTCGCCACTGATTAAACGAACCAGTCAGATACAGTTGATCACCAGGCGCGGTATCGGCAGGAATTTTAAACTCAAAATTAACCAATGGCGTAGCTTCAGGCGCAGAAAATAGCGCGAAGCCGCGTTGACGGCCAACCATCACTCCTAAGCCAAATGCCAGCCCCAGCCCAACCACAAATAAGATTAAGGTCAACCACATGCTGCGTGCTCGTTTCAACGCTGAACAAGATCGTGGTAAGCGCCACGATAATAGAGCAAGGGTAGACCATCGCGCAGGGTTACATGCTCAACTTGACCAATAAAAATCGTATGATCGCCGCCATCAACTGCCTGAAACAGCCCGCATTCCATGTTAGCCAAAGCTCCGTCGAGCAATGGAATACTGCGATTGCCAGCCGCCGCCGCAATTTCCGACCAATCGTGTTTTTGCGGGCCAGCAAAGTGGCGCGACAACGATTCTTGCTCGTTGCTCAAGATATTGATCGCAAAAGCCTGAGCTTGGAGCAACAGATCGTGCATTGGCGAGCGTTTATCAATCGCGATAATCGCCAAAGCTGGATCTAAAGAGAGCGAGGCAAAGGCGCTAACCGTTAAACCATAGGGCTTCGCATCCACAATCGTTGTCACTACAGTTACACCGCTGGCAAAACGGCTCATTGCTTGCCGAAACAAAGCAGGGTCAAGCGTCATCGAATATTCCTCATACAGATTGCTACGCCTATTGTAACGAGGTTCAAATGTCAATGCAAGGCTAGGGGCTAGGGATCAGGGGCCAGTTTGATCCACGAAGCCCACGAAGAGCACAATGTGCTTTGGCTTTTGGCTTTGAATTTCATCCCGCATCCCGCATCCTTCATACTTTGCACGACTTCTGCTATTATGCATATATCGACATATTGCATGAGGTAACGGACGCATCATGGCAATTCCATTAGGCGCAGCACAGGGGCGAAGCAGCCAACGGAGTGCTGTATTAAAGTTGGGCTTGCCAGCAGTTGGCGAGCAATTATTGAGTTTGATGGTTGGGTTGGTTGATACCTATGTGGTGGGACACTTGAGCTTAGCCGTCGCAACTGCCAATGGCTACGATCGCCAAATCGCCTTGGCAGCGACCGGCATTTCGAGCCAAGTCACATGGACATTAATCACCTTTTTTATGGCAGTAGCCCTCGGTAGCACGGTGGTTATTGCGCGGTTTGTGGGGGCAGGCGAGCGCGAACAAGCCAACCAAACCCTGCGCCAAGCCCTGCTAATTGGGCTAGCCATGGGCCTGCTGAGTTTATTTTTGGCCTATAGCTTTGCCCCTCAACTGATGGATTTACTCGGCGCAAACGAGCAAGTGCGCCAATATGGGGCTGGCTATTTGCGTATTTCCGCCTTATCAATGCCCTTAATGGCCATGCTTTACGTGGGCAATGCCGCCTTACGTGGCTCCGGCGATACGCGCACCCCACTCAAGGTTATGCTGGTCGTCAATGGGATCAACGCAGGGTTATCGTTGCTCTTGGTCAATGGCTATTTTGGTTTTCCGGCGATGGGGATTAATGGGGCAGCATTTGCCGCGATGAGTGGGCAAGGCATCGGTGGCTTAATGGTGCTTGCAACACTGATTCGTGGCCGTTCAGGCTTGAAGCTTGATCAAATTCCACGCCCAGATGGCAATTTGATCTGGCGGATTTTACGCCAAGGGCTGCCATATGGGGCTGAGCAATTTATTTTTCAGGCCGCATTATTAATTTTTATCCATTTGATCAACGATATTGGCACGGCGGCTTATGCTGCGCATAACACCATTATCACGATTGAAAGTATTTCGTTTTTGCCAGGCATGGGCTTGGCGGTAGCCGCCACAACCTTAGTCGGCCAACATATGGGAGCAAATCAGCCACAACAAGCTAGCGAAAGTGGCTTTGAGGCATTTCGGCTGGGAGCACTCTTCATGGGGGCAATTGGCTTATTGTTTGTAGTTGCGCCAGAAGTCTTTTTGCGCTTTTTCGTTGCTGACGAAGAGGTAGTGCAACTCGCCGCCTTACCGTTGCGCATGGTTGGGTTTGCTCAGCCCGCTTTGGCCGCTAATTTCATCTTCAGCGGCAGTTTACGTGGTGGTGGCGAGCCAAAATGGCCACTGATTAGCAAAATGCTGAGTGTTTGGTGTGTCCGCTTACCGCTGGCATGGCTGCTTGTCAAGCACTTCGACCTTGGCTTGAATGGCATTTGGCTGGCAATGTGTACCGATTTTGCCGTCCAAGGCAGCTTGGCATGGTGGCGCTTCCGACAAGGCAAATGGCAAAGTGCAAAAGTTTAGCATTGGGGAGCAATGGTTGAGGTTGGAGCAGGGTCGGGTTTAAGACCCCTCACCTCCGACCCCTCTCCCACGGCGGCGGGCGAGGGGGTCAGGGGGTGAGGGCATGCTGACCGTTGTTAATGCTACGAACCATTACAGCTAGCAGTTAGGGACGAGGGATCAGGCTATTGGCATCAGAAGATAAACAAACGCATCTGTGCTGATCTGTGGCTAAAACTTAACCTTCGTGCGATTCGTGTCCTTCGTGGATCAAAACTGCTGACACCTCGTCCTTAACCAAAGCTAAACTTGCGAATTGTTAGGCCATGATATGATGGCAGCTATGATGATTCAGACGTTGAGCGAACTTTACCCTGATTTGCGGCGCTTGCGGTTTGGTAGCATTGTCTATGCCTTGCTAACCGACACCACCCCCGAAAATCAGCAACATCGAATAATTCTCGATGCGGCGCTGCGTGAAGCAGGTAGCCGTGGTTGGCTCACACCTGAAGTTTTTGGCCGCTTACGCGCTGGCGACGATGCAGTGGTGCTTTCGATTCTCGATGAATTGCTGATTGCCCAAGCCTTGGATCGCGCCAATTATAGTTTGCAGTTCAATCCACCTGGCGAAGGTCGCCACGTTGGTGAGTTGTTGATCGAGCGTGGCGATCTGCGCTCGTTTATCGAAGTTAAGTCGTTGCTGCCGGCTGAGGCGGTGGTTTTAGCCCAAACAACCTTAGCCCGTTTGCGTGATTTGGCCAGCACCATTCCTTTGGCAGCCCGTTTGACGCTGGAAATTACCCATCATCCCAATAGCGGCATTAGCCATCGCGAGGTACGGCGCTATTTGCATGTTGCTGCCGAGCAAATGCTCAGTGGCTGGACTCACCCCGCCGCCTATACCCATAGCTCAGGCATTTATCTGCGGCCTGTTGATTGCCAACCCTTGCCCGAAGCCGAACATTTACAGATTGATCTGTATCAAGAGGAATATCCAGGGTTGGCGCGGCGAGCACATCGGGCGTGGTGCGACCGTTTGTGGCGAGCAATTCGCGGTGGCTATACCCAATTGCCAGCAGGTGAGCCAGCAGTGATCATCGTGGTTGATCATGCTCAGCCAGCGCCGCCACTTGAGGCGTGGCTTGCGCCCTTGGGTGATATGCTGCGCATGGGTGCACATCATCGCTTGAGCGCTGTGATTCGAATCGAACTCGCTAGTTTGCGCACAGGTCAGCCCGCGCTTACAATCTTTCATAATCCACGGGCCAGCAGCCCGTTGGTCAGCCAGCCAATTCTTGGCCAGCACGAATTGCATATTTCAATGTTGAATCCTGAAACGTGGTGAGGAACGAGCATGCCCCGAATAACCAAAGTCTATACGCGAACTGGTGATAATGGCACAACCGCACTCGGCGGTGGCCAGCGAGTCCCCAAGGAATCGCTGCGGGTTACGGCATTTGGCACGGTCGATGAGCTTAACTCCAATCTGGGCGTAGCCTTGGCAGTTGGCGTGAGCGAACGGCTCCAAGCGCCATTACAAGCCATCCAAAACGAGCTATTTCATCTTGGCTCCGACCTGTGTATGCTCGAAGAAGATAAGCAAAAATGGCCGATTCCCCAAATTGAGGCGCGACACATCGAGGCGCTTGAGCAGCTCATGGACGAATTGATGGATGCGGTTGGCCCACTGGAGAATTTTATTCTGCCTGGTGGCTCGCAAACCTCGGCTCATTTGCATGTTGCCCGCACAGTTTGCCGCCGCGCCGAGCGCGATGTCGTAGCGCTTAGCCGCGAAGAAACCATCGGCAGCTTTGTAATCAAATATCTCAATCGGCTTTCCGATGCGTTGTTTGTGATGGCTCGCTATGAGAATTTTGTGCGCAACGTGCCCGATGTCATTTGGGATAGCCGCGCCTAAATGTGCTAGCCGATCATGGAAAAACCCATGATCGGCTTAGTTAGCGCCAATCTGGTTGCGAATCGCAGCATTGAGCCAAGCACTAAATTGACACATACGCCAATCGTTACAAGGCTCGCACAGCAGATTAAACGCCCCAGCGCCAGTTTTCGCCTCATAAATGTGGAGCTGGTTCACCGCATAGCTAAGCAGATCCGGCTTGGTTGTTAGTGCCAGCAAGACGCGTTTGATCTCACGATAGTTAATCTGTTGTGGTTCTAGCTCATGGATTGAATGGTCGAGGAGTTCTAAAACAGCGGTCAAGGTTACCGCCAACAAACAATGCTGCTCGCGATCATACAATAAGGCATGGGTTGGTTGCTCGCCAAACACATTGCCAAATGCCAATTGAGGGTTCAACAAACAGGCATCACGTAAATCTTGCACAAAATTCATGTGCCACAAGCCAGCCTCTGCTCGCAACCAGCCATCGTTGGCTAGCGCAATCAGGTGATTGTATTGCGTATGCCACCACCAACATAAAAAACGACCATCCCCATGATAATCCAGCAAGGCATCGAAATTCCAAGCGGCCTGTGGCGGCGGCAGCGGAACTTCGAGCACAATGCCGCCACTCACCAACAAGGCTAGTTCTACGTTGATAATCATAGGTCACCTGCGATCATTTGCAGGTCAGCGAGCCACCAGTAGTCCGTTAACTGAGCACGCAAAACGAGAATGTTTCGACTACACACAGCCATAGCCTCATCCTTGCAAAAGAACGAACCCCAAATCGGTTATCAAATGATCTAGAGCTTTAGGATATAGCTAATTATAGGATGAGCACGCCAAAAAAAATAGCAGGATTTTGGTATTGATCTCAACAAGTTTAAATCATTTGGGCTATGATTTAAACTTGTTGCTTAATATTTTTAATTATTGGGTGATTATCCGAACATTTGGCCTTTATTCGCTGGTGGTGATCAGCACTGGCAGATTTTTCACGCCAAAGGTAATTGGGGTGGGAATTGGCTCAAGTTGTGCGTCAGGTTTGATCGTGATTGTTTCGATGCGTTTGAGCATGGCTTCTAAGGCTAATTTGCCTTCGAGCCGCGCCAATGGCGCACCCAAGCAGTAGTGAATACCATGACCAAAGGCAATATGTTGGTTGCCTTTGCGATGCAAATCAAAGGTTTCTGCATCGGGAAATTGGCTCTCGTCGCGGTTGGCCGAGCCAATCACTGCCATCACCCGCTGGCCCGCTAGAATCGTCACATCGCCGATTTGCTGCTCGGTATGAGCGTGGCGGGGCATGGCTTTAACTGGCGAATAGTAGCGCAAGGTTTCATCTAACACATTCGGAATTAAACTGGGGTTGGCGCGTAACTCAGCATAAATCGCTGGTTGTTCGCTAAATACCCGCACCGCGTTGCCCAACAAATTGGTGGTGGTTTCGTTGCCTGCAACCAACAACAAGGCACAAAAACCAATCAAATCCATATCGCTAAGCGATTCGCCATCGATTTGGGCGTTGAGCAAATCGCTAATCAAATCAGCTTGGGGCGCGTTGCGGCGTTGCTCGATCATGCCAAATAGATAGGCTCCAAACTCTTGGTAAATTGGCACGATTTTGCTCATATCAGGATTATTCGACGAGGTGATGATTTGCTCTGTCCAATATTTGAATTTATCTTGATCTGCGGTGGGCACGCCCAACATTTCGGCGATCACGGTCATGGGCAGAGGCGTAGCAAAATCGCGAATAAAATCTGGCTCTGGTTGGGCCAGCATATCATCAAGTAAACGATTGACCAAGCCATCGATCCGGTCGTGCAATTGCTCGATCATGCGGGGAGTAAAAGCTAAATTGACCAACGAACGCAACTGGCGATGGCGCGGCGGATCAGTCATCAACATGCTATTGGCAAACATATTCATGCCATCGCCACGGTCGGGCGGAGCCGAGGAGAAGTGTTCGTAATCGGTCATAACCTGCTTGACATCGGCATAGCGAAAGACCACCCACGAGCCAATCGTTTGATCAAAATAGACCGGATTTTGCTCACGCATGGTCTTAAACCACGGGTACGGGTTCAACAGGGATTGCATAAAACTCACGCTGGTTCTCCTTCCGACTGAAAAACACAATCCATACTATTCTACTGCTAGATTATGAAGCTGGCTCGGCTGAGGTTGAGCCAAGCCGCAACAACGTGGTTGCTTGCCACTGGCTGCTCGTGCCTAAGCGTATCATCAACTTCTTGCCCAGCAATTCGTTACAAGCTTTCTGAAATTGGGCCTCGGTGAGTTGGCCCAACCAACCCTGACGCAACAGTGTATCGAGCAAATCGCCATAGCTCCACAAGCGTGGTTGTTGGGTGGCGATGCTGGTTAGTGCGGCGACAATTTGGGCATGCTGTTGGCGACGCAGCTGGTTTTTGCTCGGCAAGGCGGGGTCGAATAAGCCAATTTGCTGGGGGTTGCCCGCATTCTGCGATAAGGCCTGGGCTTCGGGGTTCTCCAACAATGCCCCTTCAAATTGATACAAACACTGATTGAACGGCAAAACCAACGAGCGATCGCTGGTCACGATGATCAAATCGTAGGCTTTTTGGCCCCATGTGGTATGGATTGGACAAGCCGCCGCCCAGCGCCAACGCGAACCGCCAAGCTCCGTTAACTGCTGAAGATAGAAGGTTTGCAGGGCTGAGAGCAGGGTTTCGCTGGGTGATTCGTTCACAATTGTTCGCCAATTACGGCTGGCAAACAATTGATCAAGCTGACGCTCAGTTTGGGTCGGTTGCTGTTCACGCTGCGCCAGCAAATTGGCCAAGCCTATGTGATCAAAGCGTAAGATTAGATCAGTGCGAGCCAAACGGCGGGCCAATTGATCCAAGCCATTGCTGATGGGAAGCAAACCGACTTCACCATCGAGAATAATCAGGCTTGGGTTGGCGGCTAATTCACTGGTTAATTGGGTCAGATTAAGCGGATCATGGGGCCAAAATTTGAACTGTTGCCCGCTGGTTGGTTGCCATGCCGCCTGTTGTTCGGGTCTAGTGGCACGTAGAATGATTTGAACCGAGGTTTTGGTTTGGTTGGCTAGCTGTTGATAATGGATGGCTGCGCCAGCCGTGGCCCAACGCCCAGAGCCATAACGCACAGCCCCAGCCTCGCCATCGAAAATCACCAAGTGTTGGTGAGGCGAGAGGCTTGGTGTGATCAGCGGGAGATAGGTTTGCACGAGGCTAACTTTGCGTTCAGACCAACGTTGGGCTTGCGATTGCAACATAGGGTTACTCGTAGCAACAAAACCACTTGACTATATGCTATCACGAGCAACCCTACTTTGCCTATAGATTTTTATGGTTGGAGCACTTCTTCACTGCCTTCAACCGTCATAACAACCTGCTTGACTTGAGAAAATTGCTTGAGCGTTAGGTCAACTTGAGCTTGCAGTGATTCAAGTTGCATTGACCCACCGCCCCATGCTCGCATTTCGCGACTCCAATCGACGTAGGCGATATCGCCTTCGATCCGCACTGAGCGCAGATGCACCCGCCCAGTCCAGCCAGTTTTATCACCAGTGTAATCGGCAATAATTTTAGGGCTAGGAATCGCTGTGCTATAGGCTGAATCTTTGCCAACTGGACCCCAAACTAACTCGCGTAAGGCAGCGCTGGCGACACTTGAGGTTTTTGGTAAAATCCGAATCCCATTGATCGAGCCTTCGCCAGCTAACCAAGAGACTTCGACACTCGTAGTCGGTTGGCTGGTTAGATCTTGCATATACAGATTTTGGGTCAACTCAACTGTGCCATCAGCCTTGACCAACTCTAAAATTGCGCTTTGGTTGGGTAAAATGGGTGCAGCATTGTCCCACATCAAACTCAAGGCCAAATACCCGTTGTAGGCTTGGGTAGTGTTTTCCAACAGGGTGCCATCGGCGTAGCGCAAACGCACAGTGTAAGTATCGCTGCTTAAACCAACGGCTTCAACATGCAAAGGCAAGAAGGCACTGGTTTCGGGCGCAGGTTGGGCCAAATATGCGCCTGTGCCATTCCAAGCAGGCAACGTCAGAGTTGCTTCGTCACGCCCAACGACTGAACCATCCTTGGGCGAGGTTGTATAGGCCACAATCCGACCGATGCGGCTACTCAAGGGGGCTTGAAAATTGATACTGCCGCTGAATGTTCCAGCCGAGCCATATTCGCCATCGGCAATCACGCTGGTTTGACCGAGCAAATGCAATTCACTATCATAGACTTCGATCACGACATTTTTTTCAAAGGGCATTGCCGAGAGCGTGCCTTTGAAATTCAATGGATTGCCAACGACCGCATGCATCGCTGGTTCAGTCAATTCGATCAAAATTCCTGGCTCGGCAGGCGTCGGTTCGGCAGAAGTCGAAGTAAATTGGACTGGTTGCTCGGCAATTGTGCGATAGGGCAATTCACCGCTCATATCATCTTCGATCACCTTGATCACACCTGGGCCGCTTGCTGCTGCGACGATTGGCACGGTCACATCGAAGGTTGCGCTGCTGCCATATTCGCCAGTGGTATTAATTGGCCCCTCATACAGAATGTTGCCGTCGTTGGTTTGAATCACGAGGCGCAAGGTTTTTTCGAATGGGGTAAGCACGATCGTGCCAGCCACGCGCACCGAATCGGTCAACACCGCATCCACAGGCGGCGCACTTAAATTAATTTGGTTGGCCGTAGCAACCGTTGCTTGCGGCATACCCGTTGCTTGGGGCACGGTTGTTGGAATAGTAGTTGCTGCTGAGCCAGTTTGGATGGTGGCGGTGGCTTGGGCTGGTAAATTGGTGGTTGCTGCTGGCGTGGTCGTTGCAGGGCTTTGACCACCGCAGGCCACGAGTAATAACGCCAGACTTATATATTTCAAAGAACGCATTGAATCCTCCTTCAGATACACCCTTACTCTAGCGGTTAATCATATTTCAGGCCATGGCTGGCAACTGAGGCCCATCTGATAAAAGGATGAAGCAGTTAGGGGTTCAGGGGTGAGGGATCAGGTTTAACGCAGAGGCGCAGAGAATATAATCCTGCTCCCAACAACCGATCCCCAATTCCCCGAAACGTTTATTTGCCCGCCGCTAGGCCTCTATGCTATTATCGCTGCTAGAATAGTAGGTTTATTTGCTCCAACAGCGTTAAGGGGTTTGGCTCCGATGACTGCTTGGTGCTCGCCTAGCTCAATTAGGAGTCTAAAAATTCATGTTGACGATTGATGAAATTTTATCGCGGGGCGTGTCTGAGGTGATTGTTGAAGCCAATGTTCGCCGCAAATTGAATGCTGGCAAACCATTACGCCTCAAATTGGGCATCGACCCAACCCGCAGCGATATTCATATTGGCCATGCAGTGGCGTTGCGCAAGATGCGCCAATTTCAAGAGCTTGGCCATACCGTCGTTTTGATTGTGGGCGACTGGACAGCTCAAATCGGCGACCCCACGGGCCGTGACGAAAGTCGCCCACGCTTGACGGTCGAAGAAACCAAAAGCAACGCCAAATATTACATGGATCAAGTGTTTAAAGTGATTGATCCAGCCAAAACTGAAGTTCGCTGGCAAAGCGAATGGTTTGGCCAATTCGATCTTGAAAAAGCTTTTGGCTTGATTGGACGCTTTACAGTTAACCAAATGTTGGCGCACGAAACCTTCCGCAAGCGCTACGAAGCTGGCCAGCAGTTAACCGTGCTTGAGTTGATGTACCCAATGCTGCAAGCCTACGATTCGATTGCAATCAAGCCTGATATTGAGTTTGGTGGCACTGACCAAAAATTCAACATTTTGGCTGGGCGACAATTGATGGAACAAATGGGCATGGAGTCGCAGGATGTCATCCTCGTGCCATTAATCATTGGCACTGATGGCCGCAAGATGAGCAAAAGCTTCAACAACTCGGTTGATATTTTGATGTCACCTAACGATAAGTATGGCAAAATTATGTCAATGGGCGATGATGTTTTGCCAGTTTATTACGAAGTTTGGAGCGATGCACCACTGGCTGAAGTCAAGGCCATGTCAGAAGCAATCAAAGCTGGCAGCGTCAATCCCCGTGATCTCAAGATGCAACTGGCGCGTGATATTATTCGCCAACTTGATGGTGAAGCGGCAGCGGCTGAGGCTGAAGCTGAATTTATTCGCGTGTTTCAACAACGCGATTTGCCAACCGATATGCCCGAAGTAGCGCTCAGTGAAGCTGCCAACATTGTCGATTTGTTGGTTTCAACCAAGCTGGCCGCGAGCAAAGGCGAGGCCCGCCGCTTGATCGATGGCGGTGGTGTGCGTTTGGCGGGCGAAAAAATCAGCAGCTACGATAGCCTCGTTCAACCAGTTGGCGAACAAATTTTACAAGTTGGGCGGCGCAAATTTGTGAAATTACTTGGTAATTAGCGCTAGATGCGAGGGTGCTGTGACGGGTTCGCGCTCGTCACAGCAAAAGGCTTATGGATCAACCGTTTCCGTTGGCGACCGCCTGTTTTAAATGTTGGCGCAGAGTCCAAGAACGTAACTGTATTGTGCATGGCTATGGCGATGCCAACGCCAAAGTGATGTTTGTCGGCGAAGTGCCCGAAAGTTTGGGAGCCAATCAGACTGGCGTGCCATGGACGCGCACCATTGCTGGTCAGCGTTTGCAGGTGTTGCTGCGGGCCTTACGTTTGCGCACAGCCTCTGATCCTGAGCATGAAGAACCACGTTTGGTCGGCGCATACCTGACCTATCTGGTTCGTTGTAGCACCCACGCCGATAGCCCACCAACCATGGTCGAAACCTCGAACTGCGTTGCCTATCTTTGGCGCGAGCTGGTGTTGGTCAACCCACGGATCATCGTAACGGTTGGCGAAGCTCCAACCCGTTTGATGTGTGCTAAATTGTTTGGCCATGTACCAGGCAATGTTGAATCGATGCATGCCCAACCCTTGCCTGTCGATCAACGGATTCTGCTGCCGATGATCGATCTTGAAACCATCACCAAAGAAGAAGCCCACGTTTTTGCTCGCGTTTTATCGGCCCTGTTGGAAGAGTAGCAAACTGCGTTATACTCTCACCAGAGGATTTCAGGATCGCGAAATTTCTCCCGTATCACTCAACCTGCTAGGCTCTGACCTAGCCTTAAAGCGAGCAAAAGGTATGTTGCGGTTTATTCTCAAACCTGATCGTGATAAATCAATTCGCCAACGCCATCCATGGGTTTTCAGCGGGGCGGTTGCCCGTCGTTCTGGCCCAGTGCATCCTGGCGAAACCGTCGATATTATTAGCTCCGAGGGGGTGTGGTTGGCGCGGGGCACTGCCAGCACCCACTCGCAAATGGTCGCCCGCCTGTGGACGTGGCAACGCGACGAGGAGCTAGACCCCAGTTTTATTCGCCAACGGATCGAACGAGCAATCAAAGGGCGCGAACAGCTCCATAATGATCCCCAAACCAATGCTTATCGCGTAATTTTTAGCGAAAGCGATGGCTTGCCAGGCTTAATCGTCGATCGTTTTGCTGATTGGCTAGTGGTGCAATTGCTGACTCAAGGTGCAGTTGCTCACACGGCGATTATCGTCGCAGCCTTGGCCGAATTGATGCCAGTCCGCGGGATTTACGAGCGCTCTGATGTTGAAATTCGTGCTCGTGAAGGCTTGGGTGAGGCTGAAGGCCTGCTTTGGGGCGAAGCACCACCCGATCAATTAACTATTCGCGAAAATGGCTACGAGTTTGTGCTCGATTTGGCGGGCGGCCAAAAAACTGGCTGGTACGTTGATCAACGCATCAATCGCCAGCGCGTGGCCCAATATGCCAAGGATGCCGAAGTGCTGGGGGTTTTCTCCTATACTGGCGGGTTTGAGGTGCTAGCGGCGGGCGCTGGCGCTCAATCAATCACAGCGGTTGATAGTTCGGCGGCGGCCTTGCGTGGCTTACATACCAACCTCAGCCAAAATGGGCTTAACACTCCAGTTACGGCGGTCGAAGGCGATGCCTTCAAGATTTTGCGCCAACTACGCGAAGAAGGCAAACAGTACGATCTGATTGTGCTTGACCCACCCAAGTTTGCCCACTCGCAGAGCCAAATTGATCGAGCAACGCGTGGCTACAAAGATATCAATATGCAAGCCTTCCACTTGCTACGACCAGGCGGCGTGTTGGCAACCTTCTCATGTTCAGGGCTGATTAGCGCCGATCTCTTTCAAAAAGTGGTGTTTGGCGCAGCCTTGGATGCTGGTCGCGATGCCCAAATTATCGACACACTCACCCAAGGTGGTGATCACCCTGTCTTGTTGACCTTCCCAGAGGCGGCTTATCTCAAGGGATTAATCTGCCGCGTCTGGTAGCCGTTGAGGATTTGCAATGGCGTATCGTTTGCTCAATGAAGGCTCGATCACAACGCCTACTGGCTTTCGCGTAACAGGTATTCACTGCGGCTTGAAAACCACCAGCCGTGATCGTGATCTTGGGTTGTTAATTACCAAAACTGGTTGCACCGTTACTGGCCATTTTGGCGCAACCAGCGGGATAACTGGGGCTTGGACTACCGCTAATTTGCGGCGCAACGCCGAGGATGTGCGGGCCGTCTTGCTGCTGACAGGCGTGGATGGCGGGCGCGGAGCCAGTGCTGTACACAATTGTCAGGAGTTGGCGGGCTTGCTCGCCGAAGAAGCATGGATCAAGCCAGAGCAGGTGGTGTTATTGGCGGCAGGCGCAGCAGGCCCATTCGATATGGATTTATTGCGGCGCGGCGTGCCACGGGCGCTTGATGAACTTGATAGCAAAGGCGGGCGACGTTTAGCCCTAGCCCTTGCCCAAGAGCCAAATCCAACTGCTCAAGCGGCGGTTGAGGTGGAAGCGAGCGATGGGACAAGTGCCAGCATTGGCGGTTTAGCCAGCTCTGGCGATGCTCCACGCTGGTTAATTACCACCAACGCTCAGCTCTCAACCCGCCTGCTCAATCGGGCAGTTTTAGCCTTGCTTGAAGCCTATCCAGCACTTGATCAAGCTGCCATCCTGATTTTGGCCAATCCTAGCGCCAGTTTAGCGCCAACCCACAGCAACCAAGCAGCCTATCGCGAATGGTATGCAGGCTTGGCTGGATTAATTGCCCATTTGAGCGAACAACTCGCCTAGCGCATTGTTTTGCGAGCTATGGCCATGGTACAATCACAACCAAGGCCATAGCTATGGCAAACGAGAGCGCTTATGCAACGATTACCTTTGTTTCCGTTAAACGTGGTGTTGTTTCCTGGAGCACAACTGCCGCTGCATATTTTCGAGCCGCGCTATCGCACAATGATTAGTCGCTGTCTTGAGGAAAGCAAGCCGTTTGGGGTAGTGCTGATTCGCGAGGGCGTTGAGGTTGGTGGTTCAGCCGTGCCACATATGGTTGGCACAACCGCCGATATTCAAAGCGCCTATCGGTTAGCTGATGGCCGAATGTATATTGTGACCGAAGGCCGCCAACGCTTCCGCATCAACTATCCACTTAGCGTTGACCCGTACATGGTTGCAATGGTCACGATGCTTGATGATGATGTCAACGATCGCCATCAAGCTGATGAATTGACCGCGCTTTATTCACAATACCACCGTACCGTTGCCGCCGCGACTGGCATGCGCTCCAATGCGATCGATCTGCCCAGTGAGCCAGTGAGTTTAAGTTATAAGCTAGCCGACTCGATGCAGATGGCCTTGCCAATTAAACAACGTTGGCTTGAATCCGATCTTGATCAACGGATTCATGAATTGATCGAGGCGCTACAATTTGAGCTAGCGCTCCTGCCCAACATTCCGCCCGACCAGTTGGATCGTGAACCACCTTTTGAAAACACTTCGTGGAATTAAGTGCCACGTCACAATTATGTTAATTGCTAGTGTTCGACTTGAACTCTTCATCCCCGCCGTTCATTCACTCAAAGAAAAACGTAGTGTGCTTAAATCGATCATTACCCGTTTGCGCAACGAGTTCAACGCCTCGATCGCCGAGGTCGATGAACATGATCGTTGGCAGCGCGGGGTGATTGGGGTAGCCTGCGTCGGCAGCGAAACTCGCTATCTCGAAGGCCAAATCGATGCAATTATTCGCTGGATCGAGCAAAATCGGCCTGATGTGAGCATTGTGGATATTGAGCGCGAGCTGTTGTAATCGCATCCTCCGACGTTCCCTCCCCTCAACCCCGCTCCCACTGCGGTGAACGAGGGGAGTATTCCCTGAGCGGTTCCCCTCGCCTCGCGTACAGGCGAGGGGCGAGGGCATACCACATCCAGTCGATCCCCAACCCCCAACCCCCGATCCCCGAATCCTACTGCATTTGCCAGATGCTGGCGCTAATGCCAGTTTGTGGCAAAACTAGTACCCCAGCCTGAATCGTAATTTTCGTTGTGCCAGCGACTTTGATAAAGCTTGTACCATCAGTCAATCCGGTTGCGAACATTGGAATTGGGGGAATGCTGGTAGCAGCCCGCTGGGCAACGATCAACAAACATTCATCAGCGCTGCGCCGCATAAAGGCCACCGTATCGCCTTCGGCCAGCAATAATTGAAATCCGCCAACACTCAAAGCGCTCGAACTACGGCGTAATCCAATCAGCGAACGATAAAAAGCTAGCAGATCGTGATCCCAAACTTGTGCATCCCATGGCATACAGCCGCGACACTCGGGATCGCCGCCGCCTTGCATGCCGACTTCATCGCCATAATAGATGCAGGGCACGCCCGGGAAGGTCATTTGCAGGGTAACTGCGACGTGATGTAATGACAGATCACCACCAACAATCGTCAACAAACGTGGCGTATCGTGCGAATCGAGCAAATTGAATTGTTGCAAAGCGACTTGCCATGGAATCACGGCCAAAAAGGCCAGCCATTGCTCGCCCAAGGCTTCAGTCGGCAATAAGGCCCGATCTTCCCAAACCAGGTTCCACACCGAGGCCATATCGAAGCCAACTAGCCATTGCAAGGTCGGGAAGGTAAAGCCACGATAGTTCATGCTGGCATCAAGTTCATCGCCTTGAAGGTGATTCGTGCCATCATAGAAATGTTCGCCAAGTAAATAGGCTTCAGGTGATTCGGCTTTTACGGCGCGGCGCAGTGCGCGGCCAATTTTATGCCCTAACTGGCTCGAACCTTGGCGGGCCAACATATTGGCTACATCGATTCGCCAGCCATCGATCGCATAGGGTTGACGCAACCAATGGCGCACAATCGCCTGTTCGCTGCCATAAATTGCTTGGCGCAAGCCATGGCTGGTGTAATTGAGTTTGGGCAATGAGCGATGACCTAACCATGATTCATACTCGTTGGGATGTTGCTTCCACGAAAAATAATCAGCGGTAGGCGCGTTGGTATCGGCTTGAGCCGCCGTAAACCAATGATGAGTGTAGCCACAGTGATTGAGCACAATATCCAACATCAATTTCATCTGGTAGCGTTGGGTTGCTTGGCGCAATTCAGCCAAAGCCGCCTCACCGCCAAAATGCTGATCGATTTGCAGATAATCGGCGGTATCGTATTTGTGGTTTGAGGGAGCAGTAAAAATCGGCGTGAGATACAGCGCATTAATCCCTAGCTGCGCAAGATAATCAAGCTTTTGGCTAATACCCTGTAAATCGCCACCGAAAAACTCGATACCACCCGTGGCTTTCTGAGGAGCCTCGCCCCATTGGCGGGCAATCGTTGGCTTGCCATAAACTGTATATTCGCCATCAACCACATTATTGCTTGGCTCGCCATCACAAAACCGATCAGGAAAAATTTGATAGAACACTGCTGAATGCACCCAGGTTGGGGCATGATAATCAGCCAACAACTTAAAATCGGTCGCATCGGTAGGGGTTGAACGTTGCATGCCTGCTGCCGAAAGCCACCAGCCGCCTTGCTCGGTCATCAGCCAAAAGCGATAGCCAGTGCGCGGCATCGAGAGCGTGATTTGGCCTTGCCACCATTGAATCGTTTCAGTCCGTTCGGCTGGTTGCATCGCCACAAACGTTTGCTCGCCATCGGGGCAGATGCGAATAAAGGCTTGGGTAATTGGCGCAGCTAATGGAGTTCGCAAGCGAACAGTTACTTGTTGACCAAGGTGATAGGGCTGGCTTGGTTGAAGGTACAGCGCCGAACCATCGTGGTGCACAGCGCTTGTCCAAGTTGGGTAGTGCATTGGTCTTTCTCATTATTAATACATGGGGATTGGTTGCTGGGGGCCGGGGGTCGGTTTTTAGTTCTAGGTATAATGGTTCATTGGATTGAGTTCCCTCACCCCCAACCCCTCTCCCACTGCG
>NZ_DOPT01000088.1:0-14568 GCF_003512625.1 Herpetosiphon sp.
TCTACTCAATCACAATCCGCTGGCGGCACAGGCAGCATGGGCGCAAGTCATCCAGCGCTTTCCGCACTCGCTGGCAGCGGCAGCAGTGCAAAAATTTAGTCTTTCTAGTTTTAATGGCTCGATTACTCAATGGTGTAGCCTGCTAGATACTGAACGTCCATTGATTATGGAAGAATACCGACGCGCTTGGCTGGATGGGTTTTCGCTCAATGAGTTTGATTGGTTGCCACTTTGTCATCCACGGGTGCTTGTTCCGCTGTATGAATGGACGCAAGCTACACCGCTTGAGCAACAATTTGCTAGCTTGGGCTTGCCTTGGCAGCAGCTTAGCACAGCCTACGATTTAAATGGCGATGGAGTGAATGACCCGCTGGGCGTGGTCGATTGGCTTGGGATATATACACCGTGGGCAATGCTCTCGACCGAGGTTGGCTATCAGCCGCTCTATGTGTGACAGCCATGGAGTAGTGCCACAGATTTGGCAACCCTCACTGATTCTTATTTCCCATTTGACCAACCACAGATAGCCTCGATTACCGATCTTGATGCTGATGGCGCACCAGAATGGCTGTTTGACCATGGTCGAGGATTCGATCTGCTGGCTTGGGTTGGTGATCGCTTCCGCATAAATTATGCATTTCAGAATCAAGCAACTCGTGTTTTTAGCGCCACAATCAGTTTGGCTCCGCAACTCGATGGAACCCAACATGTAATTACTAGCTTTTTGCCTGATAGCTCTGGCAACCAACCAACGATGAGCCAGATCGAATATGGCTTGCGTGATGGCGAGCTTGAACAGCGCGTACCAGCAGCGCCTGATATCTCACCCAACTATGGTGATGAATACAATTATTCATCGATTGCAACAGTCTATCAGGCGTTATTTGAGCGCAATGATCCGCTACTAGCGCTCGCAATACTAGCCCAACTTGAGCAACCACTGCCAGATCGATGGTCGCAGCATGAAGCGATGGTGTTGAAGGCATTGGCCTTGGAATATAACGGGCAATTTGTTGAAGCCCAGCAATTACTCAATGTGGTAGCCAATGACTCAGAAACCACGGGCTGGTCGCGCTTTGTCCAACAGCGGCGTTGATTGGGGTTTGGAATAGGGAAAAATTGGGGCGAACATGATCGAAGCCTGTTGATATTCTCAAATCAACAGGCTTCGCAAGCGTTTAGGCGGCGCTATTGGCATCTTGGCGTAGTGGCAAGAGCGGCACAATATCTTCTGGTTCTAAGGAAGGATGAATATACATAATCGCCCCACGTGGTGCATGGCGAATCGAGCCACGCGAATTGGCGATCAAAATAATTTCTGCATCGTCGCATTGATCAAGCCAACGAATTAAGCCAGGGGTGCAGATACTTGCATCGACAAAAATCCGCTCGGGAACAAATTGTTGAAAGCATGCATTGATCATGCGTGGCGTTGTCACCATTAATGGCATGGCCAAAACTTCAAAACGGTCGATAAACCGTTGGCGAAGCTCATTACTCTCCGTGATCAAAACGACCATCTGGTGCTCCTAGTTCCTCAGCATGGCTGGGTGAGGTAAAAATGTTTGCCACATAGCCAAAGAGTTCTACGTCGCAAAACATCGTCAACGATGCCCTTCCGAAGAACGTACATGAATATTGGTAAAGAATTAAGTATCAAGTGTTGAATAAATGCATTTGCATTATAGTAGTAGCTTTAGCTGCTTAAGCCACCAAAAAGCTAGCATAAAGGTACTATCTTGATTTAGGTCATGGCTTTTAAAAATGAGGGATACGCCCCCGCGCAAAAGATCCCCCACACAGGTATTTGGCTCATCCTAGGTTTGATCATACTACTACTAGAATAGGGGTTTTAGCTGATTTAACCGTTGAATCATTCGGGTGCATATATGAGCTACTCTTTAGTCGTGTTGGATGTAAGAGGGGAGTTTAAGAGAGTAGCCCATTAGTCCTAGATAACACTAGTTCTTTAGCTATGTGATTATTTAATAATTGCTGGTAGGTAGATAGCTTGGCGCTCTTGGTGTTGTAATAAGATGTTGGGATCGCCCAAAAGAATCGAGCTTTGCAGGCTATCTTGGCAACAGCCACCATCGCTGAACAAGTGCAATAAGCCTGCTAGTACTCCTGTACCAATCGGTGTTTGGCTAGGATTGCTCCACATGCGTTGCCACCAGCCTGCGTTGAGCAGATCATGACCATGGGCCACGCCTAAGCCCGCTGAACCCCAGGTGGCAATTGCGCCACCCTGCGGTTGTAGCACCAAACGTTCATCAAGGCTCGTACCACTCCATGCGGGGGTCTGAAAGGCGCTAGTCAAACAAGTCATCTCCAAGATCATCGGCAGGGCTGGGCTATTTTGCAAGCGGTCGCTATCGTACAAACTCAACAGATAGGGCTGGTTATTGCTCAAATCGGTAATTGCCCATTGATATTGATGACTATGGCCAACGTAGGTCACTACTGCCGCCCCTTGATTAAGTTGCTCAAAGGTTTTTTGACGGGCTTGGTCGGCGCTGGTGATGCGCCAAGGATCAGTTTGCGGCAGGCCGTTGTTGGTTTTGCGCCAAGGGTCGTAATAGATGCGCTGAATATCGAGCTGACTTGGTTGATAACTAAGCATGATATCGCTCAATGCGGCAAAATCGCCTGCATAATCGGCCTGACCATTGGCTGTTTTGTAATTATCAGCAATATAGACTTGGCGCGAACGCCAGCGCAGATCGGCTGGAGCGTTTTCGTAAGCGTTGATTTTGTTGATTAAATTGCTGACTTCGGTGCTGGTTTTGGCGGGTAAGCGGCCAATTTGCAGGTCGGGCATTGGGTCGTCCAAGGGATTTGCACCATCAAGTTGGACAAAACATGTGTCGCAGGCGATTTCACCAAGCCATGGGTCGGTGTAAGCAGGCAATGGTGGAATCATATTGGGGTTGTTGCGGCCTAGATAATTCAGCGGATCGATCGTGCCATCGCCAACTAAAACCAACGATTGAGGTGCTTGCGGCCAAGTACTGGCGAGGTAGCGCATAAAATCGCGAATCGCCAACGGATCAACATTGCCGCTGCTCCAACGATCATAAATCGCCTGAACATCGACCAACAAAGGCTGCCAACCCTGCTGCTGGCGACGATTGATCAATGGCTGGACGAGGCTATGCCATTGTTTGGGTGCAAGATAGATTGTTTTGGCAGGTGTAGCCCAATTAACGGTGGCGCTGGCTTGGATGCTGGGCTGTGGAAGGTTGGTGGGATTGACCAGCAGATAATCGCCTGGATTGGCGGCCAGCGTATTATTTTGAAATTGCATACGCTGCGGTTGCCATGGATTGCTCACGTTATAGCTAACAGCTTGGTTGGGTTGGTTGCTAATTTGATAATTGGCTTTACGTAATGCTTGCCATTGAAACGATTGATAGTTGGCGTTGAGCAGCACAGGCCGCTGCCAAACCAGCCGATCAAGCGAAATTCCGCTGATTTGCTGGGTGCTGGCGATTGCCAGTTGCAGGTTTTGGCTTGGGGCAAGTTGGGCCGATTTGGTAAAAATACCACTATTCAAATTAAGATTGATCCGTTGGCTGCTGGTGATTGCTACGCTGGTGACGGCGCTAGTGTAGACAATTCCACTGAGCGTAACTGTGCTTGGGCCAGTCGCGAGTGGCAAGGTGCTGGTGAGCCAAATCTGCTGGGTAATTGGGTTGAGATCTGGGCCAGCCTTTAAATCGGCGCTAAACCAATGGTCGCCATCGTTGCCAGCCTGCAAGGAATCGTAGATTTTTGGGGCATACCAAGTGCTGGTTTGGTAGGCTTGGTTGCTAGTTGGCAAGCCAGTTGGATCGATGCTGATTTGCTGAATTTTTGGGCTGCTGTGGGCGACCCCGATTTTGAGCCACACACTGCTGGTTGTATTCCAACGGTCGCCAACACTGGGTTGATAAAACCAAATTGCATCGTTGCGATCAAAGCTGCCGTCGAGCGTGCCTTGCTCCTCGATTGCTAATTGTTGATTTTTATACCACAGTTGCAGGCTATAGCGTTCGAGCGTGGCTAAGTTAATGCCTGCTTGCTCCAAGCTTGCACCCGTTAATTGCTGCATACCTGCTTGATTGACAACAACACGCCAGCCTTGGCCTGATTGAGGGCTGGGCACGCTTTGGGTTAATTGAAATGGCTGATCGATCAAGCGATGAGGATCATTCAACAATTGAGCATTACTAACAGAGACTGTGGCTTGGGTAATAGCTTGTTGGTTGAATGTCGTTTGCGGTTGCAGTACGACCAAGCGTTGGCCACGAAACCGACCTTCGCGCAGCACAATTATTGGTGCTGGCAAATCGGCGAGTTGATTGATGTTTTGGTGATCGAGACTGAGCGCTTGGAGCGTTGGCTGAAATTGCCAAGCATCGGCGACTAAAACGGCAAATGGCCGCACTGCTTTGGCCGCTTGCCATTCGATTTGCAAACCGTTTGGGGTTTCATTGATGGTTGCGCGAGTTTGAATTGCTGGTTGAGCCGAGGCATGCTGTGGTGGATTGAAGGCGAACGAACAAAGAATGCCAAAAAGAGCAAGATAACGCCACATATGCCACAATCCTCAGTGTAAAAATCAAGGGCTGACTAGCATGATGCCAGCCAGCCCTTACCGACGCGATTACCGAGTGGTCATTGGTGCGAAGATTCGATAGCTATTAGCCTGTGTACCATTGGTGCTAGCTGGGCCATACTCGTTGGTTGTGCCATCGAGTTCGGTTTCCACCAACCAATAGGTATAGGTGCTGCTATCATCGACGTTGCTGTCGATCCAGCGATAGCTTGCGCCACCACTGCGGCCTTGAGCAGCGATCATGCTGCTGGTGACACGCATTGCATTGGCGCGATTGCCGTCGCTGCTGCGATACAAATGGAAGCCCAGGGTTTTTGATTCGCTGACAGTTGTCCATTGAACGACCACATTGCCAGCTTCACGAATTGCGCTGAAATCAGCCAACTCGATGGCGTTTGGTGTGGTTACGCCAGCGTAAATTGTGCCATTGTTATCGCCTGGAACCAAGACAATGATGTCGCTCAAGCCAGTGTTGGGATCAACATCGCTATCGCTGGCATCGTTGCCCATATCATCGTGGGTAAAGACGAAGCCTGGAGGCAAGTTATCGAAACCAACCAGATAACTGCCTGGAGGCAAGTTGGTGAATTGGTAGCCACCATTGGCATCGGTGGTCGTGCTGATGATCGCCGTGCCGTTGATGTCATAGAGCGTCACAATCACGCCTGGAACGCCGCTATCGCTTGGTGTATATTGGCCGTTAGCATCGGTGTCGTACCAAACGATGCTACCAAGGCTAGCTGGGATGAACACGCCGAAGTCGATGCTCAAATTGCTATTGGCGCTGCTATCGCCGTCGTTGGTTGGCTCGCTATTGGCCAAAACGGTGACGACTAAGCTCTTGACTCCGCCGGCGAAGGTGATCCCGTTATCGTCGTCGTTAATGTCGTTATCGGGGTCGCTGGCCGGCTCGAATGGCGTTGGTTGAGCGCCAAAGTTGCCAGTGCTGCTGACATAGGTTTCAAGTACTGCGCCTGTGGCAAAGTTGCTGCTTGGCAATACCACGATGTAATCACCAGGTAGCGCACCAGTAAACAAATAGTTGCCGTTAGCATCGGTGAGGGTATTCGCAACCATTTCACCAGTGTCTGGTTGATTATTGGCATTGGTATCGCGATAGATATCAACCGCCACGTTTTCAATGCCAGCTTCGCTACCATCGATGATACCATTGTTGTTGATGTCGTTCCAAACCAAGTCGCCTAAGCTGACTGGTGTGTAAACCCCAGCATCCCAGGTCATGTCATTTTCGCCAGCGGCCAAGTCGATGGCGGGAGTTAAGCCAGTTCCAACATCAACATCGCTATCAACAGTATCGTTGCCACCAACGTTTGGTGTGGTAAATTCCATGCCAACTGGTTGTTGGAACTCGATCGTGTAAGTCGCTGGAATCAAGCTGGTGAAGCTGTAAACCCCAGTTGGAGCGGTCGTTTGGGTATCGACCAAAGCGTTGCTATTGTCGTAGATGCGGATAATTACACCGCCAACGCCTGGCTCTGTACCGTCTTGAATGCCGTCGCCATCTTGATCTTCCCAAACCAAGTTGCCAACACTAGCTAATTCATAAATGCCTGCGTCGATGGTTGGGTTGTTCTCAGCCGAAGCCAAGGTAATCAATGTGCTCAAGCCGTTGGCTGGGTTGGCATCGCTATCGATTGCATCGTTTGCCCCAACATTGGCTTGGCTGAAGTTATAGTTGGCAGGCTTGGTGAACTCGACATAATAGCCAACGCCTGGCATCAATCCAGTGAATTGATAGTTGCCATTGACCGTGGTGGTTGTGTCGATTACCACATTGCTGCTATTGAGCAAATTGACCGTCAAGCCGTTCACGCCAGTTTCGCCACTATCTTGGATGCCGTTGATGTTGGTATCGTACCAAATCGTGTCGCCTAAGCTGGCCAATTGATACAAGCCTGCATCGATATTCGGGTTGGAATCGCCGCTGGAAAGCGTGACGGTTGCTGCTTGACCAGTGGTGGTATCAGCGTCACTATCAATGGTTGGGTCGCTGCCTGCTCCTTGTTGGGTGAAGAAGTAGCCGCTTGGAGCGACAAATTCAACCAAATAGGAGTTTGGTGGCAATTGACCAAAGAAGTAATCGCCGATTGCTCCGGTGAAGGTGCTGCTAATTGCTGCGCCATCAGGTGTGCCATCGGTATTGTTGTCGATGTACAAGCGCACTGTCACATTGGCAATGCCCTGTTCGCCGCCATCTTGAATCCCATCAACATCGAGATCGTGCCAGACATAGTTGCCTAAGCCAGCTAATTGATAAATCCCTGCATCGATTGTGTCGTTATACGTGCCGACATTGATTGTGACCAAGCCGCTACAGCCAGTGATTTGGTTGGCATCACTGTCGTTTGCCGGGTTGCCGCCAAGATTTGGCTGGGTAAAGACATGACCTGCTGGCAAATCGCTGAACTTGACCAAATAGCTGCCTGGTTGCAAATCGCCAAAGCTATAGTTGCCAGTGCCGCTCGTGATTTGACTGCCGATCACGACATCATCGGCGGTACATGGTTGGTTATCGGGGCCAGGCGTGTAGAGCGTTACGGTTACGCCGCCAACGCCATTTTCCGTGCCATCTTGGATTCCGTTGCCATTGGTATCGAACCAGACATAATTGCCCAAGCCGCCCAAGGTAAAGACCCCAAAGTCGAGTGAATGATTGGTATTTGGGTCGGTGTCGCCGTCGTTGGTTGGTTCGCTGCCAGCATTCAAGCTGATCGCGTTGCTGGCGATGACCCCAGTTGTGCCAAGGGTGCCAATCGTCGTGCCATTATCATCATTGTTGATGTTGTTATCGGGATCGCTGGCTGGTTCGCTGCTGCCACCAGTTGAGCTAGCCCAACCTTGCAGAATATTGCCAGTTGTAAAGTTGCCCGCTGGCAAGACCACAATATAGTTGCCTGGCAAGAGTTGATCGAAGTTGTACAAGCCACCAGCGATCGTGGTGGTTTGGCGGATGAAGCTATCGCCAGCATCGAAGCTGCCATCGCCATCATCAGCATATAAGGCCACGGTTACGCCAGCGATGCCCATTTCGCCACCTGAGACCAAGCCATCGTTGTTGGCATCATCCCAGACCAAATCGCCAAGGCTGAGTAATTGATAGAAGCCGAAGTCAACCGTTAAGTTGCTGTTGGCATCGATCGAGCCGCCCGTGCCATTGCTATCAGCTTCAGTGGTTGGCTCAGCCCCTGCGGCAAGGCTGAAACAGGCGCTTTGAACGCTACCAGTTGTGCCAAGTGCGCCAACAACCGAGCCGTTGTCGTTATCGTCGGCGTTGTCGCTATCAGGATCGAGGCCTGGCTCGAAGGCTCCCGTTGCACTAGTTGCGCCAGTGCTGCTGCTGAAACCAACCAAGACTCCAGCGCCTGTGAAGTTGCTGCTTGGAATGGCAACACAATAGTCACCAGCTAATAAATTGTTGAACAAATAGTAGCCGCTAGCATTGGTTTGGACGCTGGCGACCGTTGGGGCATCGGCGGCATCGATTGCGCCGCTGCTATCACGATCCATGTACAGATCGACGGTCACATTGGCAATGCCCGTTTCGCCGTTATTGCGCAATCCATCGTTGTTGGCATCGTTCCAAATGCGGTTGCCAAGGCTCAATGGTTGGAAGACCCCAAAGTCAACCGTCAAGTTGCTGAAACTATCCGGCGTAGTGTCGCCGCTGCCGTTGGTTTCGCCGGTTGGTTCGCTGTTGTCGGCCAAGGTTACACTGGCGGCTTGAATTACGCCCGTTGTGCCCAGAGTGCCAACAATTGAGCCGTTGTCGTCATTATCAATGTTGTTATCGGGATCGGGTGCAACTTCGTAGGCTCCGGTTGGGCTGCCTGCTGTGCCCGTGCTGCTGGTGTAGCCGACCAACGTGCCTGCACCTGAGAAGTTGCTGGCATCAAGCTCAATCACATAATTGCCTGCGCTGAGCACTGCAAAGTGATAGTAGCCTGTGGCGTTGGTGGTGGTTGTCGCCAGAACCGTGCTTGAACCTTCGCGGTACAAGTTGACAGTTACGCCGCTGATTCCAGTTTCGCCTGCGTTGAAAACCCCATTGTTGTTGGCATCGTTCCAAACGTAGTTACCAACCGCCAATGGTTGATATGCGCCTGCATCGACTGAATCGTCGTTTTCGCCAACGCCCAAGGCGATGATGCCAGCACAGCCTGTGGCATTTGCCTCGCTATCGATCGTGTCGTCGCCACCAACATTTGGTTGGGTGAAGACATAGCCTGCGGGCAAACCACTGAATGAGATGACATAATTGCCTGGCATCAAGCCTGCAAAATTGTAAGCGCCTGAGGCTGGAGTGGTTTGGTTACCAATCACGACATCATCGGCGGTACATGGCAAGTTATCAGCACCTGGAGTTGCTAAAGTTACGGTGATATTGCTCAGCCCTTGCTCAGCGTTATCGAAGATGCCGTTATTGTTGGTGTCGTACCAGACCAAATTTCCAATGCTGCCTAATGGGAAGACCCCTAAATCAAGGCTTAGGTTGGTATTTGGGTCGGTATCGCCGTCGTTGGTTGGTTCGCTGCCAGCATTCAAGCTGATTGCGTTGCTGGCGATGACCCCAGTTGTACCAAGTGTCCCGATCGTCGTGCCATTATCATCATTATTGATGTTGTTATCGGGATCGCTGGCAGGATCGCTGCCGCCACCCGTTGAACTAACATGATTTTCAAGCACGTTGCCTGTGGTGAAATTGCCAGCAGGCAGCACAACCACATATTCACCTGGCAAGAGGTTTGTAAAGCTATAAGCTCCAGTTGCACTGGTGGTGGTTTGGCGGATGAAGCTATCGCCAGCATCGAAGCTGCCATCGCCATCATCAGCGTAGAGATCGACATTTACCCCAGCGATGCCGGTTTCGCCGTTATTGAACAAGCCATCGTTATCGGCATCGCGCCAAATCAAATTACCAAGGCTTGGCAATTGATAGAAGCCAAAGTCAACCGTTAAGTTGCTATTGGCATCGCTTGCGCCACCAGTGCCGTTGCTATCGGCTTCGCCAGTTGGCTCGGCTCCTGCGGCAAGGCTGAAACAAGCACTTTGAACGCTACCAGTTGTGCCGAGTGCGCCAACAACCGAGCCGTTATCGTTATCGTCGGCGTTGTCGCTATCAGGATCGAGTCCTGGTTCAAATGCGCCAGTTGCGGCGGCTGCGCCCGTGCTGCTGCTGAACCCAACCAAGACTCCCGCACCTGTGAAGTTGCTGCTTGGAATGGCGACACAGTAGTCACCAGCTAATAAATTGCTGAACAAGTAGTAGCCGCTAGCATTGGTTTGCACGTTGGCGACCGTTGGGGCATCGGCGGCATCGATCGCGCCGCTGCTGTTGCGATCCATATAGAGATCGACGGTCACGTTGGCAATGCCGGTTTCGCCGTTGTTGCGCAAGCCATCGTTGTTGGCATCGTTCCAAATCCGATTGCCAAGGCTGAGTGGTTGATAGACTCCGAAGTCAACCGTCAAGTTGCTGTTGGCATCGACGGTTGCATCGCCGCTGCCATTGGTTTCGCCCGTTGGTTCGCTGGTGGCGGCAAGTGTGATCGCGGCACTCTTGATCACGCCCGTTGTGCCCAGAGTGCCAACAATGGTGCCGTTATCGTCGTTATCAATATTGTTATCGGGATCGGGTGCTGTTTCGTAGGCTCCGGTTGGGCTGCCTGCCGTGCCCGTGCTGCTGGTATAGCCGACCAACACGCCTGCACCTGAGAAGTTGCTGGCATCAAGTTCAACTTCATAATCGCCAGCGCCAAGGAGGCCAAAGTGATAGTAGCCTGTGGCGTTGGTGGTGGTTGTACCAAGCACGGTGCTTGAGCCAGCGCGATAGAGTGTGACTGCTACGCCGCTGATTCCAGCTTCGCCGCCATTGAAGACACCATTGTTATTCGCATCGTTCCAAACGTAGTTACCGACCGCCAATGGTTGGAATAAACCAACATCTAAAGTGGTATCGTCGGTTGAACCATTGGCATTATTGACAATCGTCGCGCTTTGTGCACCTGCATTGCCTGGGGTTAATGTTAATTGGGCAGTGCTGACGATTGCGCCGCTGGTTGAGCCGTTATCATCATTATTAATATTGTTATCGGGATCGGGTGCTGGTTCATATGTACCAGTTGCACTTCCAGAAGTGCCAGTGCTGGAAATATAGTTGGCTGGGGGGGTGACCTCGATGTAATAATCGCCAGGTAACAAGCCAGCAAAACTATAGTTACCACCGCCAGTCGTGCTGGTGCTCGCAATCAAGGCATTTGATGAATTGTAGAGGGCAACATTTACCCCATCGATGCCCGATTCGCCAATATCCAACAAGCCATTATTGTTAGCATCGTCCCAAATGCGATTGCCAACGCTCAGCTTGAAGAAACCAAAATCAACCGAGAGATTCGTGCCAGTGGCTGGTTCAGCCGGATCGGTGCTACACAAATCGGTTTCGTTGGTTGGTTCATTGCCGCCAAGCGTAATGACATGGCTCAAAACCCCATCGGTTGCGAGAATTGGGCCTTCGATGCCATTATCATCGTTATCGATATCGTTATTGGCACTGCCGGATGTAACCGTACTGCTACGATAGCCAGCGAGTGGATTGCCAAGCGTAAAGTTGCTAGGATTGATTCGAACAACATAGCTTTCGGGAGCTAAGCCATCGAAGCGATAGCAGCCAGCGCTTGTAGTCGTTTGGGTGCTCAAGGCTGTGCCACTATCGGGAATCCCGTTAGCATCGCTATCAGCAAAGAGGCTGACGCTGACTCCGCTAATACCTTGTTCGCCAGCATCGAATGTGCCGTTATTGTTGGTATCGTACCAAACGCGATTGCCCAGGCTATAGGTGGTAAAACCGATGTCATAGCTGTGGTTGTTATCGCCTGCAACACCAGTGTTGAAGGTGATAATTGCATCAGCACCAGTGATTGTTGCATCGGAGTCGCGAACATCGCTATTCGTGCCACTGTTGGTATTCGCGGCAGTCAAAACCTTGTTGGTCAAGGCTGCTTGAACTGAAGCAACCCGAATTGAATAGCCAGTTTGGTTTGGTTGTAAGCCAGCGATGTTGAAAATAGTGCTAGGGGTGCTGGTTCCAGCCAATGATGAGAAACGATAATTGCCATTGGCATCGGTTGTAGCGCTACCAAGCACCGTTGTGCCATCAGGCGCATACAAACGCACGTCTACGTTAGCTAGCGCAGCTTCATCAGCATCCTGAATCCCATCACTATCAGTATCGTTCCAAATCCGATTACCAATTTCGATTGGCGCGGCATCGCACAAGGCTTCGAGGTCGCCTAAACCACCAGCTTTGGCTAGTGTGTTAGGTTGGGTATTGCTATCGTAAATCCGGTAAGCCCGAGTCCGATTGCCAGTGCTGTTGTTGAGCCACAAAATCCCGCCATCGAAATATTGGGCTGAATCGAAGATTGGGTCGTAAATCGTTTGGACAATATCAGGCTTGCCCGGGATTTGCAACAAGCCACCGAGCGAGACTTCGGCGTGTTCTGGGTAGTTATCGCGGAAGTAATATTCGCCGCCGCCTGGGCCTTCATTCGTGCCAGCGCCAGCGGTAGTTGTACCACCACATGTTGCATTGCTTTCGAGCGTCCAGCCACTACCATTGCTACAAGCCCGCAAAATATCGCCAGCTGAGTCGCCAATGTAGAGGGTAGTGCTGCCCGCAGTTGTATCGTTTTGACGATAGCCCATTTGATCGCTGAAGCGGTCGCGCAGACCCAAAATCATGTTGCCGTTATCAAATTCGATGTCGGTCAACATTGGTTGTGGTTGCACATACTCGCCGCCAAAGTTGGTATTAGTGACGGTGAAGTTGGTGCGCCATGGATTCCAGTTGGCGCTAGCACAACCAGGCACAACCGCACAACCACGGGTGTGGTTCAATGGGAAGTTCAAAACTTGGGTAAAACTATCGGTGCTTGGATTAAATTGATAGACATACGCCCGCAGATTGGCGGCGCTAGCAGTTGATTGAGCCGAACAAACCATCCCAATATACACTAGGCCTTCGTTGACGGCCACGGCATAAGGCCGATGATCGTTGGCGGCACAATCGGTTGGATCGGGTACGGCAAAGCGACCAATCGCAGCGGCGCTGGGCGCAGTTGGAGTTAGGCCAATCGGAATTTCATACAGCTGACGATCAGCTAAGTTGATCGTCCAAAGCGTGGTTTGATCCTCGGAAATATCCATATCGCCGAGGGCAATTTTGCCCACTGGGTCCCATGCGGCTGAATCGTGGACAAGATCGGTGCCGTTGGGGTGTGGATCGACTCCAGCAGTACCAGCCCCAAACACGGTATTCAAATCAAGAAACAAACTGACCGTGCGTGGGCTGGGGGTAATGCGGTAAATTGCGCCTGTGCCGCTTGGCCCAAAGCCAACGTGGCGTTTCATAACGGCGCTGGCAAACAAGCTGCTTGATGAGCGTTGCCAAGCCAAACCGAAGGTTGGGCCAGTTTCAGCCCCGAAGGCCAAATCGGTTGGGGCTGGGCTATCAACCCCTGGGGCTGGGCTATTGCCAGTGTTACCAGCGGTGTAGGGGAAACTGACAATCGAGTGAAAGGTTGATGAGGGCGCTTGATCTTGGCGGCCCATGCTAAAACAGTTGGTTACCAAGGTTGGGTTATCTTGGCAGTAGTTGGCTGGGTTGTTGAAGCCCATATTGGCTGAGGCAGTGCTGCCTGCAACAAACAACACGGTTGAACCTGAATTGCTGCCCATCGGGCCAGATTTGACCGTAGCTGGAGCATCGCTAAACTCAACCCGATATGGGCCAGTATAAATTGGATCGCTGTCGGTTAGCGAGTAATTACCAGTTGCATTGGTCGTTGTTGTACCAACGATGGTGTTGCTAGCATTGTAGAGCGTGACGGTTACGCCGCTAATACCTGGCTCTAAACTATCGATTACGCCATTGGCGTTGTAATCGCGATAGGCGCGTCCGCCGATTGTGGCGGCGGCATAGGCGACTGAGCCAGCGCTCGGCAATAAAGTAATTGCGAATGCTACCAATAAGGTGCAACACACAACCAGTGTGCTGAATGAATAACGAGAGGATGCTTGCTTCATACGTTTAAACCTCGTTGGTTAACACTAAGCGGCACGTCGTTGGATGCCAAAGCCGATCAGAGCGACTAATAAACCCAATAAGCCAATAAACCATAAGGCGGCAGTATCAGCGCTACTGGTGCGTGGCAATGGTGGTTGATTGCCTGCTGGTGGCGCTGCTGGCTTGGCAGTTGGCTGCGGCATCGCAGTTGCGCTGGGCATGGGGGTTGCACTTGGTTGTTCGGGGGTTGGCGATGGGCTGGGAGTTGGGCTAGGAATGCTTTGCTCAGGAGTTGCCGTCGCCGTGATGCCTGGCATTGAGATTATTGGCGTGGCGGTTGGCTCAATGCTTGGAGCTTGAGTTGGTGCTACCCCAGTTGGCTGAGCAATGCTGGTTGGCTCAACCGTAACTCGTGGTTCTGGGGTGTTGGTTGGCAAGGGTGTATTGGTTGGGATGATTGGTTCAGGAGTATTCGTCGGTAAGGGTGTATTGGTTGGAGTTGGTGGCTCGGTTGGGGTTAATGCCAATGGCCCAACATCCGCCGCATGTGAAGGTTGAGTTGGTAGAGCCACAAGAGCGATCAGCAGAATTACTAGGCTTCGAATGAACCGCGTCATACAAGCTACTCCCACATCAAAGGGCTGGCCTGTTCCACTGATCGCGAATCGTGAAAGCGGGCATGACCCAAGCAATGAAACATTGAATAAGGACAATTCGCTTGTTTGACCGTGGGAGTGGCGATCTTTTGGTAAGCCAATAACCCTAGACCGCAGATTACGAAGGATTGAATACTACCTAGGCTAAATGGGCTACTGCCTATGGGGGGATGTGATAACTAGTTCAAGTAGTTTTAAATCAAAAACGCTCTCGATCAGCTGATCGAGAG
>NZ_DOPT01000088.1:14637-71062 GCF_003512625.1 Herpetosiphon sp.
TCGATCAGCTGATCGAGAGCGTTGCTTTGCTTGGAGTTTGGTTTATGGGGCAGTATTGATCCAGGTGTTGAAGTTGCTCAAGACGGTTGAGGTGATGCGTGTACCAGAGTTGGTGGTGGTACCGCCATTGGTGTGTACGCCAATCGAACAGTTGGTGCAGCTGCCGCTGCTGTTCCAAATTGGTGAGCCACTTTGGCCGCCATAGGTGTCGTTGGCATACGAGAGTCGTAGGCTGGTGTAGCTGCGCACGGTATCGGCGTGGAACCACATCGTGCCCGAGGTTTTATCGCCTGGGTAGCCAGCAATGTTGGTTACTTGGCCAACTAAGCCGGTGTTGCTTGGGGCACGCAAGCCGAACCAGCCAGTTTGGCTGCCAACACTACAATTAATTTTGAATGCACCATAATCGTAGTTGGGGCTGCCACTGGTTTGCCATTGTGAAACCGTAAAGAGTTTGGTGGCGTTACAGCCGCCGTAAGGGTTCGATGTGCCATTGCGACCTGGGTAGAACTTAACGTTGGTGACCCAAGCGTTGTTGCTCCAGAGACAGTGGCCTGCGGTTGCCACGGTGTTGGCGCTGATCAACCAACCAGTACAAATGTAGTTGCCGCCGCCACTGCTAAAGGTAATTTGGCCGATCCGGCGATAGGGGTCTGAGGTCGTCGCGGTGATTCGCACGCGATTATCAGTACCAATCACTGAATTTAAGCCTTCTTGGCTGCCACTTTGGGTTGCAGGCAAGGCATTGGGATCAACGGCCTCGGCTCGATCATCTTCGGCTAAAACACCAGTTCCTTCGTTACCAGCGATATAGGCCCCAAATTGATCATAAACAATGCCATCAGTAATAACGTCTACAGGCTTCCCATCACTAGCCACGATGGTATGTGGGTCAACCCCAGCTTCGACTTCCTTCTTGGCTAAGGTCACATCGCCTTGGGCCAAGCTCAAGCCTAAAACGCTCAAAACCACCGCGACCCGTGCGTACCGCCGAACAGATAGATGCATTGCTGATCCTCCTAGTTACGTTGGGTTGATGAGAAATTGTTGGAAGTGGTGTGCCGTTTGATGTGTGGATGTGCATAAGTATATATTAAAACTTTTTAATTGCAAGTTAAAGATTTTAATATTGTTATATGGCGATAATAGCCTAGATCTTCTGTGCCTTTGTGGTTGCTATGCTCCCAGGACACAATTCTTAATAATTGATTCGCCACCCTTCCGTCCCTCCGCCGGAGGGAAACGCAAGGGGTTTTCATCCCCTTGCATCCCCTAATATTTGTTTTGGAAATTATCATTGTTTTATCTATACCCCATTGGTTGCTTTATAGACCAATAATAGATTTTCTGCGTTCCCGATCCCCGCCCACCAATAACCGATCCCCAAACGGGTGGCGTAGATTGACAGCCCCGCAGAGGCGTTGCACAATGGCATTAACCAAAAGCTTTTGTGAAGGAGGTCGCTGTGTTACAGCCGTTTGGCGCACGCAAAGGGCCATTTGTAATTGGGCATCGCGGAGCAGCAGGCTATGCTCCTGAAAATACTATGGCGGCTTTTCAACGTGGCTTGGCTTTACGCGCCGATGCCGTGGAATTAGATGTTAATTTGAGCAAAGATGGTGAGTTGATGGTGATCCATGATCCAACGCTCAATCGCACTACCAACGGCTCGGGCTTAGTTTGTCACCACACTGCTGCCGAAATTCAGGCGCTTGATGCTGGCTCATGGTTCGATCCTTCGTTCAGCGATTGCCGCGTGCCAACTTTGCGCGAGGTTTTGCAATGGGCCAAGGATCGCACTAAAGTGGTGATTGAACTAAAAAATGGCCCGATTTTCTACCCCGATATTGAAGTGGCCTTGGTGCGTTTGCTCGATGAATTGAATGTGCGTGATCAAGTCATGGCGATTTCGTTTGATCATGTGGTGTTGGGCCAACTCAAGGCGATCGCTCCCGATGTAGCAACTGGGGTGATTTATGCCTCGCGCGTGCCCGATGCGCCGGCTATGGCTAAATTGGTGAATGCTGATTTGGTGATGCCTTATTGGGCAATGTTGACCCGCGAGGAAGTCGAAGCTTGCCATGCTGCTGATTTGTTTGTTAGCCCATGGGGTGGCCCCGAACAAGATTATCAACATATTTTGAGTTTGGGGGTTGATGCGGTTGGCGCTGATTATCCCGACCGTCCACGCCAATTTATGGCTGATTAAATAGTTGACGGGCTACCAAGCGAATATGGTAGCCCGTCGTTTTTTAGGCGGCGTGGAGTTGTGGCTCAGCTGGTTGGGGCATTAATGCGGCGCTCAGATCACGTCGTAGCGCATCAATATCGCCTAAATCATCATCACATAACATTGTGACCAGATATTCGCCAAGGGTTTCGACAATCAGCGTGCCTTCGTCGGCATGCAGAATTAAGGCACTGGCCCAACCCAATTCACATGCATAGCCCATTTGGCGATAGACATCTAACAAAGCTTTGGATAAGCCACTAATCCGTTGATGGGTGCTTGATTTGGTGAAACTTAGGGCACAAGTTAGGCCTTCGTGAGTTGCCAAGGCGATGCCCCGCAGCCGATATTGCGACACATTGACCAATTGATTGAGCACTTGTTGCAATTGGGCATGGCGTTGAGCAGTCGATGGAGCCAGCTTAATCGCCTGGCCAATCAGCCGATACAAGGTACTAATTTGTTGGAGTTCGCAGCTCGCCACGGTGGCATAGCTTGATGTACCCAAGGCTTCGCGCAAAGCCTCGCTGCTCAAGGCATTTGGAGCATTGCCACGGGTTGCCGCCACAATCAAGGGCTTGCCCAAGCGAAAAGCCTGTTCTTCAAGCTCGTTGACAAAATAGCCGCTATCCACCGAGGGCTGGCAGCCATCGACAAAGGTAATGGTGGCGATGGCTCGTTCCATCAAGCCACTGCCTAATTCCTCGTATAAATCTTTAGGCACCGCCAACAAGCGAATGCTGGTGGTGGTAGTTAATCGATATTCACCAATATGCACAGCACCAGTGGTTGGGCTGAGAGGTTTTACTGTATAGCTGCTGCTGATGGTTTTCAGGCAGTGAATGCTGGCTTCACTATCACCAGTCAAAATAATGGTATGCATGCGATGCCTCCGCCGCAGAATAGGTGCTAGCTGCACGCGAATATTGCTCCACACACTACACTATATTTTGAGCTTTTCTGCATGACTTTAAACGGTACTTTAGGCGGATTCGTTTATGGGATTTTGGGTCTGTCAATCGCGACCTGCGAACTACGGTCGTATAGGCTCCTTGGTTATGGTTCAGCTTGCCAGCTATCAGTTTGTGGGTTGTAACGGTAGCTCAAGGTTGTTTCATTTGGGTTGGTAACCGCAGTTAGGGTGTAATCGAATTGAACGATGCGCACTTGCATGGTGGCATCGCCAAAGCTAATCCGTCGTCCACGCTCATCACCATGATAGCCTTGACCGCTAAAATCGATCTCTTGGCGCGGCTGGCCAGTTGGGTTGCCTTGGTTATCTAAGGCAATTGAGTAGATTTGCGGCTGCCGCGCCAATGCATAATACAAGCGCTTGCCAGTGTTACCGTTATACACTCCAATGCCAAAGCTATCAACGCCATCAATTACGATACTGGCTTTATTCGTGGCTAAATCGACGCGAAAAATCCGCCCAAATTGTTGATCTTTGGTCGAGCCAAGCACCGATGAAACATACAAACTATGGGTGTTGCAATCGTAGTTGAGCGCCAAAATGCCATAGGGATTGGTATTGTTGGCGGGTGCAGCTGTTGGCAAATCGAGCAATTCGCTCAATTCGGCAGTGCGTGGATCGATCCGATAGACTTTGTTGGCTGCTGCTGGGGGATTATACAAAATGCTGACCCACGGCACTGCGCCAACGTAAATCGCCCCATCGCGATCCAAAATTGGTGAACTCAAGTAGCCTGCTTTTGACCAAGAAGGGTGTTGATAGGGTGCTGGTTGGCTGGCCTCTTGACCATCGCTGGTCAGATCGTACATTACCATGCCACGCACGCGCCGCGCTTGAGTATCTAAAACCGCATTGACCCCGAATCCTTGAGCTTGGGCAAAGGGCGGGATTTGCTTGCACGAGGTTACTTCGCCAACTGGAAAATTGCTGGCAGTCGCTGAACTACGATTTACCCACCACAAACCTAAACCTAAAACGCTGAGCACCGCAAGGACGCTGCCAACTGCCAATAACGAGCGGCGATGTTGCGCTTTGGTCGCTTTAGTGCTAGCTATCTGGCTGGCTTTGGCTACGGGTTGAGCAGAGGTTGGGCGTTTTTTGCGACGACTCATTTATTTGCCTCGTACTGGCTGAAAGAGCGGCCCCGACCAACATGGATATTCCTCTGGTATGTACACGCCACGTCGCAACACCGATTCGGCCCAGCAATATTGGCTACCAGGCGTATCATCGTTTTTGAGTTGGGCTACGTACCATAGAACAATATGTTGGTTGCTAATGCTTTCGGGCGGATTATCGATAAATTGTTCTGGGCCTTGGTTGGCATCAGTATTGCAGCATGGACCAATCGTCACCATATCGCTTTCGCCTTCGTCGCGTTCAGGATGATCAAGCGTTGCATACACATAGGCTTGGTCGCCTCGCCCGCCATCATCAAATTGGCCACGACCTGTTGCAATCGTATAACTCTCGCCATTGGCCAAATCGAGGCGATATTCCGCGCCATCAGGGTTGATTTGGCGCGTGTCGGCTCCTTGCAATTGCTCTGTTTGCCACGCTTGCCACTGCGTGCCATTCCAGGCGCTGATCGTGCCAGTTTCGGCCAAACTGATGCGGGTAACAGGTCGATAGGTTCCATCATCGCCGCAACCACGGCCAACACTGGCAATCGCTGGCCGAAAACGCCCATCAAAATAGAAATAAAAGGCCTGTTCATAATAATAATTGCATGGCTCAGGCCAAAGCTCCGACCAAAATTCCTGCACTAGTTGAAAGCCGACCACCTGATCATTCTCGCGAATCTCACCGATCATCGGTGGTTCGACCGCAATCACTGCCGCTTGCGAAAAATAAGGACAACCGACGGCATCGCTATAGCCAAAGCCATCGCGTTCGCTATAGTTAACATGCCAATCGACCAACTTGGCGCTTTTGAATAAGGGCTTGCCTTGATAGCTCACATCGGAAATTCGCAGGCCATCGGATGAAGTCAGCATATAATCAAAGGCCCAACCATCGCGCTCTAGGCGGGTGGTGTGGTCGCAATATTTCAGTACGGCCTCGTTTTGCATGCCCTTTTCGGTGACGGCAGGGCCAGTTGCTCCAACATTTGTCCAGCGCACCCCAACCAAGCGGGTATCGGTCAAATCGACAATTGCCCAGAGTGCCCGTTCGCCTGCAACAAAGGTTGGCGCAACACACAAATGGATTGAACGTTCGCAGCGGGTCGCATTCAAGGCAGTTTTGGTATTGGCCATCACCGCTTGATCCGAGGTTGGTTTGTAGCCGAGAGCTTGCTCGACTTCAGCCGCATTGCTGGCAATTTCGCGGGCAACTGCGGTTAGGTATTCGGGAATATCGGGCTGGCTGTTGGCGAGGCGTTCGACCACAATCACTTTTTGATTGGAAACATCAACGGTGATGGCAAGGGTCAAATTCAAGGCGAAATTATAGACCTCGACGCGATAGCAACTGACTTGCAAGCAGGCAGCGGTTGCTTCAATAATATCGCTTTCGCGGACTGGCACAACCCCAAATACCTCGTTCCGAAAGGGCGTGCCAGTTTGATCAACGAATTGACTTTGTAATTTCGGCTCGTTGAGCGCGACAATCTGCGCCATGGCTTGTTGTGAATCGAGACTGCCCAAGGTCAAGACTGGTGGCGTTGCGGTTAAAGCCTGGTTGATTACTTGTTGATAGGCGGTCAATAAAGGATAATTTTGGGCTTCAGGCGTAATTTCGGCGGCAAGAATTGCTGGAGTTTCAGCAGCAACGCTGGTGGTGGTTGGATGCTGGGCTGGGGTTGTGCCACAAGCGCTGAGCATCATTAATAACAACAATCGATAGAGAACGCTCCGTTGCATAGAAACTCCTTCACATCCACCGAGATTAACTGAACATAATGATTTGATTGAGCGAAATAAGCGGCAATAATGAAGCAAGAGCGTGAATGCATTATAAAAGATCTTGGCAGTTTTGCTGAGCGAAATTATGAGTTTAGGAAAAGCTATACGATCACCAAATCATCGATTTTCATGCCCTCACCCCCTGACCCCCTCGCCCACCCGCGAGGCGAGGGAGAACCGTCCATGATGATGATTGGAACGCCCCTCGCCCTTCACCGTGGGAGCGGGGTTGGGGGTGAGGGGGCGTAAAACCTACCCTTGTAAGCTGACCCCCTCGCCCTTCACCGTGGGAGCGGGGTCGGGGGTGAGGGAGCATTAAACGTTGGGTGCCAACTCGCGATAGAAAAAGATTGTGGCATGAGTTGTGCCGTCGGCGCTTTGGGCAAAATTGGGAATTGCTCCCGCCGCTTGATAGCCCAATTTGCGATAAAGCGGCTCGGCTTTATCGCCTTGACGGGTATCGAGCACTAAAAGCCAGCGGCCTTGGGCTTGGGCATGTATTTCAAGAGCATTCATTAATTGTTGGGCAATGCCACGGCGTTGAAATTGTGAATGCACCAATAATTTTTGCACTTCGGCACGATGGCTGGCGTTAGCTTTACTAGGCAAATCAAGCTGGACGCTACCGACGATCTGATCATCCTGCAATGCTACCAATAATATTCGTTGCTCTGTTTGTAGATCGCCGATGATCGCTTGCCAATAGGCGGTTACTTCAGCTTGGCTCAGCGGTGGCAGAAAGCCGATCGATGCGCCTTGTCCAACGCTATCAATTAATAAATGGCACAATTGGTCGATTTTAGCTTGCGCTTGATTGAAATTGTAGGCTTGAATGCTGATCATGCTGGGTTCCTGTAACGACAGATTGTAACCAATTATGAATCAATTCGGCGGTTTCGCGATACGATGCCTCGAACATCAAATCGTGATTGGCCTTGGGAATGACCCAATATTCGGCATTGTAATGGGCAGCTGAAGGTCGCGAATATTGTTCGGGAATGCAACGATCCTGCTCGGCGGCCAGCCATAACAACGGTGTTTTGACCTGTTTGGCTGGTCGCCACAAGGGCCAACGATATTGTAACAACACCAATGCCGATTCAGGCGCAAGCTGGCTATGCAACTGTTTGGGTTTAATGGTCGCATCTTCGCTAAGAAACCAAAAGGCTGCGCGTTTGGGCGTGCGAACCGTGGGCGTTGCCGAGAGCGAAAGCCAGCACAAAAGCGTGCCCCAAGGGTCAAGTTTCTGGGCATTGGCAAAAACTGGGCGCATGCTATGGCTCAACCAAGGTGCCACCAAAACCATTGCGGGCAAATCATCGCCGCCTTTGGCAAGATGCCACTGGCCTAAAGCGCCACCCATACTATGGCCCATGTAGATTGGCTTGATTGGCAAACGCTCGATTTCGGCTTTGAGTGTGCGGTAATAATAGCCCAGTGTATTCCAGCGATTGGCACGTTGGGCCGGCGATTGACCATGGCCTGGCTGACTGAAGGCGATGCTTTGCCAACCCCATTCGGCCAGCAATGCTTGCCATGGTTGCCAACACCATGCTCCATGCCACATGCCATGGCCCATTAAAATTGGAGTTTGGAAACGTTGTTCTTGAGGCGTATAGATAATCCGTTCGATGCCATTATCCAGCTGATGTTCAATTGTATAGGCAGTCACACAGGCCTCTTTCTTCGCAAATTAAGCTACATGCTGGTAATCCCACCATCAATAATATACTCAGCTCCAGTGATAAAACTAGCTGCTGGCGAGGCCAAAAAGACGATTAATTCGGCGATTTCGTGGGGCGTGCCCATACGCTTGAGCGGAATCGAGCGAATCAGCCGTTCTTGAACGCTTGGCTCGAATGTATCTAAAATAGCGGTTTCCGTCCAGCCTGGGCAAACTGCATTGATCCGAATGCCAGCAGAGGCCAGTTCAATTGCGCCAGTTTTGCTCATTTGAATGACTCCAGCTTTGGCCACGCCATATGGCCCAAGGTTGGGAGAGCCAGCCACTCCCGCAATCGAGGCAACATTGACAATCGCGCCGCCTTTGCCACCTGCCAGCATGGCTTGGCTAGCATATTTTTGACCCCAAAATACGCCAGTTAAGTCGATGTCTAACACCCGTTGCCAATTGTGATTCTCGGTTAAGTGCAAAGGTGCAGGCTTGCCGCCAATTCCAGCATTATTAATCATAATATCCAAGCCGCCCTGGTCGAGAGCGAACTGCACTAAGGCTTGGATATCGGCTTCGTGGCTAACATCGCAATGGCGAAAATAGGCTTGGCCTGCGTTGCCGCGAATCTGCTCAACCGTTGCTAAGCCAGTTTGCTCATTAATATCGCCGATAACCACTATTGCGCCTTGTTTGGCTAAGAGTTGCGCCGTCGCCGCCCCAATTCCAATCGCTCCGCCTGTCACAATTGCGACTTTCCCGTTAAGCATCCTGTCCTCCTTGACATGCTAGGTGTAGCGCTATTATCAAAAATCAGCAGGCAAAAGTCAAAGGGATGAACATAGAACATAGATGGAATGGTTCATTGGGTTAATAACCAATTGTCACCCTCCCTCACTCCCGCTCCCAAACGACGTGTAGGCAGAAAATCGGCAACGTGCAAAGGTTTAAGGAGTTTGGACTTTGCCGCTGCTGATATATAGCGTTGACACCCCTATCGCTGTTGCTGTAGAATTAGTATGCGAATAGTTGTTCGCCTCAATTGAATTCCGACCACCATTTTGGGGACGGCCATCGAGTAGACCTGCCAGGTCTATTGATGCCGTCCCTTTTGTTGTTGGTAGGGATTGCTCGTGAAAGGAAGTACCTTATGGAGGTTGTGTTACAACCATTGACCTTGACCATGGCTCAAGCGTTTAACTCGCATGCTTTTCAGGAAGATCCATCTATTTTGACTATGGCCTATGCACGCGCCGCGATTATTCCGAATACCCAAGTTCGCGCCATCGTCGATCATAAAACTGGCAATCTTGTTGGCCTTCTCGTTTCAGGTTGCTCGATTGATGATGGACGCTGGTGGTTGTATGATCTCGTGATTGATGATCGCTATATTCGACGTGGCTATGGGCGGGCCGCAATTGCTGCATTGGTAGCAGAACTTGAACTGTATCCATCAGTGGACTATCTCTATGTAACCTCTCGATCAAATCTTGTTGCCCAAGCGTTTTTCGTTGCGCTTGGATGGTCGCCGATCCCGACCGATACAGTCGAGGAGTTAACGTTTCGATTATCAATTCCATCACGGCTTTATCCTGATAGCCTAATTCGACTTCAGCCGATTACACTTGCCAATGCTCGTGCTTGTTTGGCATTAACCGTTGCTCCTCATCAAACACGATTTGTTGCCAGTACCGCAACCTCGCTTGTCCAAGCTAAGTTCGAGCCTCACTGGATAACCCAAGGCATCTATGCTGATGATATGCTGGTCGGCTTTGTGATGTATGGTTATGATCCAGACTATGGTTGGGGGATTTTGCGGCTTTTGGTTGATATGCGATTTCAAGGGCGTGGCTATGGGCGGCAGGCGATTGAGCTGGTGATACAGGCGATTCGGGCGGCTGGCGGTAAGTCGGTTGGGGTTAGCTATGAAGCCGAGAATGAGGTTGCACGGCGTTTGTATCAGGCATGTGGTTTTGTTGAAACAACCGAACAGCCTTTTGGTGAGCCGTTTGCCGTTTTAACCTTCCAAGACTAATTGGTTATTGCTAGCGGTCGTGGCGCAGAGGGAATCCAATCCCTCTGCGCTTGTTTCGTTTATTGCTGACCCATACGAGTGTAAAAATGGATGGCGGTGGCGACTCCACGGAAGAAGGCATCAACCAGCAGATATTCGTTGGGCGCATGACCATTATCGCCGGTGCCAAAGCCGAGTGTTGCTAAATCAATGCCCAACTCGCGCTGAAACATGCCCATAATTGGCACTGAGCCACCTTGGCGATAGAGCATGGCTGGCTTGCCCCACGTTGCTTCAAATGCCGCTTGCAATGCATCAATCACTGGGCCATCGTAGAGCAAATTAACCGGGTAACTGGTTTGACCTTTGGTAACGTGAACCTCAGCGGTGGAGCTGGTGAAGCCTTGGACAAACTGGCAGAATGATTCGAGCACAGCCTGAGGATCTTGGTTGGCAACCAAGCGCATCGTAACCTTAAAGCCAGCCTCAGCCGGAATGATTGTTTTGGTGCCTGCGCCTTGGTAGCCACCCCAAATGCCGTTTACATCGCAGGTTGGCAAGGCCGTGGTGCGGGCGACCAATGAACCAAGCTCGTTGGCCCAAAAGCTCTCGCGACCACTTTCATTTTTCAACATGGCGAAAAAATCTTGTTCTTGCGCATCCATCAGGGCTTGCTCTGTAGCCGAAGGCGTTTGAACATCAGCATAAAAACCAGGAATTTGGATACGTCCGGTTTCGTCGTGTAGCGCGGCGATAATGTTGCCAACCACATGGATTGGGTTTTGGACTGCCCCGCCAACTAAGCCCGAATGCAGATCATGGCTTGGCCCAGTCACTTTGACTTCGGCCCCAATAATGCCACGGGCGGTATAGAACATCAACGGTTGATCGGGCAGCGAGCCACCATCACAAATCAACATCAAATCGGCGGCGAGCAAAGCTTGATACTCGCGCACAAATGGCTCCATTGATGGTGAGCCGGTTTCCTCTTCGCCCTCAAAGATGACTTTAATGTTGACGGGGAGTGTGCCAGTGGTCGCAAGCAGCGCTTCAAAGGCGATCAAATTGGCGAATGCTCCACATTTATCGTCGATCGAGCCACGCGCATACAATTTGCCATCGCGCAGCACTGGCTCGAATGGCGGGTTTTTCCACAATTCTAGCGGCTCGACTGGTTGAACATCATAATGGGCATAGACCAAAATAGTTGGAGCCGCCGACCCAGCCTTGAGCCATTCGCCATATACCACAGGATGCCCGCTGGTCGCAATCGCTTGGCAATTAGCAAACCCAATTCGTTGTAGGTCGCCAACCAGCCAATCGGCGCAGCGTTGCACATCGGCAGCATAGGCGGGGTCGGTACTCACTGAAGGAATTCGCAGCAATTCACTAAATCGTGCTAATAGATCGTCGTGGCGATCGTTGACCCATGCTAAGGCAGCATCAACCGTCATCTGATAGACCTCACACTGAGGAACACAACCATGTATGTTCCAAATCGATCCCGTGATTCAGTATAGGCTATGCCTAGGGTTTGAACAAATAATAATAATCAGGGCTACGCGATCAGTGGTATTCCCAACCAATTAACTGCTCTGAGCTGCTGGCTTCGCAATTTGACCACGATTGAGATAGCTTTCGAAGCTGTACAATGCTAAGGCAATCCAAATAATTGCAAAACCAATCAATTTTGTGCCTGAGATTGGCTCATGGTAGAGCAACACACCAAGGCTGAATTGCATGGTTGGATTGATATATTGCAATAAACCCAAGGTCGTCATGGGGATTTGGCGTGCACCAGCGGCAAACATCAACAATGGAATCGCTGTCACAATGCCTGCGCCGGCCAAAATCAAGCTGACCGTCCACGATTGATGGCCAAAAGCGGCTTTGCCTTGGGTTTCGAGCCAGAGCAAATAGCCCGCCGCTGGCCCGAAAAAGACGACTGTTTCCAACGCGAGACCTTGCAGCGAATCCAACGCGGCAGTTTTGCGAATTAGGCCATAAAATCCAAAGGTAAACGCCAAGGCTAGGGCGATCCATGGCAACACACCCAATGCCACGGTAAGATAGACCACGCCGATGGTGGCCAAACCAATCGCCATAGCCTGCCAGCGTCGCACGCGTTCGCCCAAAAACAACATGCCCAGCGCGACGTTGACCAAAGGGTTGATAAAATAGCCAAGGCTACTTTCGACCACATGGTTGGCATTGACCGCCCAGATGTAGACATACCAGTTGATGCCGAGCAAAAAAGCGCTGGTCGCATAGATTAACACTGTGCGACGATTGCGCAACACCTGCAAAAATTGGCCCATTTGGCCGCGAAGAACTACCAACAGACCCACAAACACCAACGACCATGCCATGCGATGCGCCAAAATTTCCAACGCTGGAATGCCGTTCAACAACTTCCAGTAGAGCGGGAAAAATCCCCAACATGCATAAGCCCCGGCAGCGTAGAGAATTCCCCGTTTCATGCCAACACTCCCATTTGAAGCCTACTGTGGTTGATGGTTCAGCCAGAGTATAATTGCTTATTGCTGCATTATCGCTGATTTTTGGCAAAATCATGCTATGCTTAAGGCCTAGCTTGACATACAATACCCTGTATATCTGAATGATTTCGCTGTTGGCTGACCTTTACTCGCTGCATCGTCGTGATCGTTGAACTCCTTTGTATCAACCTTGGAGCGTTGACATGAGCAATTCAGCATCAGATTCCGCCGCACTCCAGGCCCAAATTGCCGAATTACAGGCCCAATTAGCCCACGCCCAACGCCAAGCCGAGTTATTTGAAAATCTGGTCAAACGCTTGCCAATTGGCATCGATTTGTTACAACGCGAAGATCCCAATGATCCGACCTCGCTGCGCTTAATTTTTACCAATGGTTTGATGCCCAATGCACCGATTGATATGCGCCTCCACGTGGGCAAGTTGATTAAAGATATTTTCCCCGATGTGCCACCCATGGTTTTTGATCGCTATCAGCATGCGCTGGATTCAGGTGAGATGGTGCATTTGAATGAATTAACCGTCAAAGTGCCAGATATTGGGGTTCGAATTGCCCAGCTTTCAGCGATTCCGCTTACCAACGATATTTTGTGTATCAAAGTTGCCGATATTACCGAGCAAAAGCAGGTGCTCGAAGCCCAACGCCATATGATGGAGCAACAGGCGATTATTAATAGCCAACAGGAAGCATTGGCTGATATTTCAACTCCATTAATTCCAATTACCGATAGTGTGGTGATTATGCCGCTGATTGGGGCGGTCGATACGCGGCGGGCACAGCAGATGATGGAAACTTTGCTGCATGGCATTAGTCACATGACCGCGCGTTTTGCCATTTTGGATATTACTGGGGTGCCGATTGTGGATACTCAGGTGGCCCATGTGCTGATTCAAGCGGCGCAATCGGTGCGTTTGCTTGGCGGTCAGGTTATTTTAACTGGCATTCGCCCAGAAGTTGCCCAAACCTTGGTTGGCTTGGGCGTGAATCTCAACGATTTGATTGTACGCGGCAATTTGCAAAGTGGTGTAGCCTATGCCACGCTTGAGCGCTATCATTAATCATGGTTGCGCTAGCCACGTAGCTAGCGCTGTTTGCTAAATAAAGTTGGTTTTGCGTTGTTGGACGACAAGTGTGATGCCCAATAAACCTACGATAATCACTAGTTGGATTGCCAAAATGCTCAGTTCGGTGCTATTCCAGGCTAGGCTGTTGCTATCACGATGTTGGGCAATCGCTGGAATTTGCAGAATACCCCATAAAAACCCTTGAAACCCCAAATTTGCGAGAGCCATGGCTCCAATTGCCCCATGCTGCGAGCCTGTCACCAGTCCCATCATCATAATTAAACAATAGCTTAGCAAAATTTCGATCAATGCCAATGTTGTTATTGCAGCCAAGCCATTGGGCAGGCTATCACGGCTGAGAATAATTAGCCAACTGCCAACCAAGGCCAGCAACCAAGGCAGCAAAAACATCGATAGATTGGCCAAAATTTTGGCCAAGGCATATTGACGTCCAGAAACTGGCAAACTCATAATAAACGCCAAGGTTTTTTGGGTGTGTTCGCTAATCACGTTGCTGGTTGTGAGATGAATGCCCAAAATCATTAATACCGTCAGAATCAGAATTACCCCAATTCCAAATACAAAACTATTATCATCAGCAAGGAGCATTGCTAGCGCAACTAGCATGGCACCGAGGTAAATTGACATCATCGTGCGATTAATTTGCCAATCTTTGCGCACTAAATGGTTAATCATCGAATTCATAGATTTTTTCCTTCGCGCCGCGCTTGAATCGAGGCAACAAAAATTTCTTCGAGGGTTAATAATTCGACTGCCTGAATTTCTAGGCCTGCTTGTTGATAGGTTTGCTGCAATTCAGGGCTATACCGATTGGTAATAATTGTTTGGAGTTGGCCATGGCCTTGGTGTTGCAGGACATATGGCAATTGGGCAACCGTTTGATCTGGCGCAACGCGCACACGCAAGCGCCGCCAAGCATCAAGCAAATCTTCTTTTGAACGTGCTTCGATAATTGAACCTTGATCAATAAACACAACTTGATCGGAAATTTGCTCAACATCAAGCGTGTTGTGCGATGAAAATAAAATTGTGCGATCTTCATCGGCTAACACTTCGATCAATGCGGTGAGCACTTCTTGGCGTGCCACCGGATCAAGCCCAGTCGTCGGTTCATCGAGAATCAGCAATTTGGGTCGGCGTGCTAAGGCCAACAGTAAGCTCGCTTTGACGCGCTGACCATGCGATAGGCCTTTAATCTTCTGTTCAGCACGCAGGTCGAAACGTTTGAGCAATTGCTCAGCATAGGCTTGATCCCAATTTGGGTAAATCGACTGGATAAATTGCATATGCCAAGCCAAACTAGCCTTGGGATACAAGCGCATATCCTCGGAAACATAGCCAATCTCGCGTTTGGCCAGCACTTGTTGCTCCGGCATGGCTTGACCCAAAACCTGCACCGAACCATGATCTTGATGCACAAGGCCTAATAAAATGCGAATCGTGGTTGATTTGCCTGCACCGTTGACTCCAATAAATCCGGTGATACTGCCAGTTGGTAGGCTCAACGAAATATCGTTTAAGCTGAAATATTTATAGCGTTTACCAACCTTGTGTAGCTCGACGGCATGCGTATTCATAAAAGCTCCTGTTGTTGTTGAGCAGCCGCAGCTTGTAAGCGATGGATTAATTGTTCGTTGGATAAGCCTAATAATGCTGCTAAACGAGCTACTTGCTCAAGATACGAATCCAATTCATCCTCCCATAATTGGCGACTAAGCTGGGTATTAGTGGCAACAAACGAGCCTTTGCCATGCTGAGTCACAATAATTCCCTCATGTTCTAGCTCGAAATATGCTCGCTTGACCGTAATGACGCTAATTCGTAGATCAATTGCTAGCTGACGAATTGAGGGAATTTCACTGCCTGCTGGCCAGTCGCCAATCGCGATCCGCTGTTTGATCTGCTCGATAATTTGTAGATACATCGGGCGGCCATCAGTGCGTGAAATACTTAAATCACTGTGTATGTTCATATATACAGTATATACAGCATATACTCAGTTTGTCAAGCGCTAAAAAAGGAACGACCAGCGCGAGGCTGGCCGTTGGCGTGAGGTGTGCAGCGAATTTAGTAGCCGTAGCGGCTCTTGAGATGTCGCCAGAAGTCGCGCAACATCCATTTATCAAACTCAGTAATTTGGCTAGCGCTGCCAGCATTCATAATAAAGCTGTTGATGCCAGTCGGTGTCCAATCGTAAAAATCGTCAAGCCCAAAGGTATGGCCAACTTCATGCAGAAAGATGTGAATATTCTCGCTGTTGAGGTTGTTGACGAAATATTCGCTGCCAACCCGCTGACCCCAATCGCCCCCAGCGCCGCCAGCCATACCCTTGGTCAGCCACAACGACATATCGTAGTGGTGATCGAAGCCGCCAGGACAATCGGAATAATCGCCATCTTGGTTGAAGAAACGGCCACATGGCGGAGCACATTGCGGTGCATTTTCAGCGATATTATTGACATAAATATCAACTGAGTTATCGCTCCATTGCAGGGTGCTGCGATCGCGCACGGCCCAGCCAACCACTTTGATATTGACATTGGTGTAAGGCCAGCCGTTGGTGCCTTGACCATTATCAAGCATCGCATCCATCCATTTTTTGAATTGTCGCGCCAGCGAGGCATGAATTTGGTCGCGCAAGGCGGCGGAAACTGGAGCATCCGAATCCCAGCGTACACAATAATTAATCGAGCCATTGCCTGCAATCACTTGATCCCAGCCGTAATTGCGAAAACCATACAAATTGCCATAGGTCGATTCGACATGCTGCCAAACTTCATTCAGTGGTGTTACCAAATTGCTTGGCGGATTCCAGCCCGTTGGCGTAACGGTTGGCGTGCGAGTTGCAGTCGGTGCAGGTGTGCGAGTTGCGGTTGGCGCAGGCGTGCGGGTTGCGGTTGGCACAACTGTTGTGGCTGAAGGCGCAGGCGTGCGGGTTGCTGTGGGAATTGCGGTTGCAGTGCTCGGCATTGGTGTGCGGGTGGCAGTTGGCACAACGCCGGTCGCGGTTGGTGTAATGCCGCCATTGCAGGCGATACCATTCACCTGAAAATGGCTAGGAATTGGATTGCTGCCTGTCCAGCTAGCAATAAAGCCCAAACTTACGCTGGAGTTGCTGGCAATTGTGCCATTCCAAGCCATATTGCTAACACTGACGGCATTGTTTGTTTGGCTATAATTGCCACCCCATAATTGTGAAATAGCTTGATTATTGAAACTCCAAGTTAATGTCCAATTGTTGATTGGGCTTGTGCCAGTGTTACGAATCGCGATATCGCCCTGAAAACCACCTTGCCACTGCCCAACAATGCTATAGCTAATCGAACAAGCACTGCTCGTTTGCGCTTGGGCTGGTTTTTGGCTCTGTGTCCAAACCAATCCAAGCATCAGCATAATCATTAATAAACGCCATCCCCGTTTTGGATTCACCATCATTGGTACTCCTAACCACAGCTGAACAATTCCAAGGATGATTTGGAATCGATCCCAAGCAAGAACAAAACAATCGGTCATCGATTCAACCTTGGTTAGGCCATCGTAGCATGGGATGTTTATTAAAATCTACTTAATTTCTTTAGAGTTATTAATGAATGTTAATAGTTATAGTGAAGTCGAATCTGGCGATGATCGATTAAATTAAAAAGGCTGACTTGTGCCTTAGCAACAAGCCAACCGTGGTTTCAATTGAGGTTAAAAGCGTTCGTAGGCCACGAAAAGCGCCAAACTGAGTAAAACGATATTGATACCAACCATGGGGTATTCTTTGAGCCGAGCATGAACTAAGCCAGCCACAAACATCGTAAGTGCCAGCCCAAGTGCGGCCAAGGGAGTTAAAATCGGAGCAATTCCGGTGAGCCATGGCAAAATTAAGCCGAGTGCCCCCAAAACTTCGACCCCACCGATCAACTTGATCGTGTTTGGCGTGAAATCTTTGGCCCAAGCCAGCTGAGCCGCAATTTTATCCTTGGGTTGAATCAGTTTGAACGCTCCGGCTCCGCCAAATACCAACGCGAGCAAGCCTTGAATAATCCAAAGAACGATGTTCATGGCAACTCCTATTGCTAACCGTGCATGGCACATATGCTAGCAAAATTAACGGAATTTTACCAGTGCTGATTATGCTTGTTCGCGGGCAGTTTTGAGCGCTTTTGCCCACCAACTGAGTTCATCGAATAAGGTATTAAGGGTTGGCAAGAGGTGTGGTAGATCGTTCAATGCGACACCTTGTTGCCAAATCCCAATAAAATCGGTTCCGCCGATATGGACTGCGGTGCGGGTCGGAGCCATTTGCAACTCAACTGCAATGCCACGTAGATGCTCGACAGCGCGAGCGCCGCCAACTCCACCGTAGCCAACTGCTGCGGCAGGCTTTTTGTTCCATTCAGGCGAGGCATAGTCAAGCGCGTTTTTCAGTGCAGCGGTGATACTGTGATTATATTCGGCGGTAATGAAAATATAGCCATCAAAACTACCAACGGTTTTTTGCCATTGTTGGGCCGTTTCGTTGGTTGAAGGAACCCACGCATTGGAGGCAACTTCATCGAAAAATGGCAAATTTACTTCGCGCAAATCAACCAGCTCAAAGGCTAAATCGGTGCGGGTAGCGGCATGCTCTAGCACCCATTGGGCAACTTTTTCGCCTAAACGTGCTTGACGGGTGCTGCTGATGATGATCGCGATCCGTGGTGTGGTCATTGAACACTCCTTCTGGTTAACCTAACTAGCTGAACTGTTGCTATCGCGATTATTGTGGCTTGCTTGGGGCTAGGGGCCGTGCTACCATCCTTGCATATAGCCATCAATAATTTAGACAACATGTGTATGATAGTAGGCTAAAAAACCTGCGTCAACCAACAATAAGCTACAAGTGTTGTTTAGTTGCAAAATTAGGTACAACTTTGATTCATGTTGATTTGCCAATCGACCCACGGATTACCCGCACGCGCCAACGGTTAATCGATGCCTTTAATCAGTTGATGCATGCAAAATTGTTTGATGAAATTACTGTGCGGGATATTGCCCGCCAAGCTGGAGTCAATCGCGCGACATTTTACGCGCATTTTCCCGATAAACATGCCCTGCTCGATGCGATTATGGCGATTTGCTTTGCCGATACCTTGCAGCGCTGGCTGGTTGGGCCGCTTGATGATCCTGAGATTTATTTAGAACGACTATTTTTGGCAATTACCGATCAGCTAACGATGTTTAATGGCACCGAATGTCAAGATACCTTTTCGACGTTTGAGGCGGTGATTGAGGTACAGATTAAGGCTCAAGTTTGCAAACATATTCAGGCTTGGTTTCGCCAACATATCCCAGCCCAAGTTTTGCGCTATCAGCCGCTTGAATTGAGCGCCGCGCTGGTGAGTTGGGCCTTGTATGGAGCGGCGCAAGAATGGAAAACTCGCGCCCGTACCCAATCACCAGCAGCGTTTGGCCGCCAAGTCATCCCTTTAATTAGCGCCATGGTTGATCGATTTACCCATGAGCGCTAGCTGCGATGTTTGTTCAGAAAATGGTTTAATTGGCCAGTACTGATCGCTGAACCCCGACAATCCTCAAGATCGGCACAAATATAGCTGTAGGTGGCCTGATAGGCGGCATCTTGGCGACCTTTGAGGCTGCGCACCGAAATCATATCGCCAACTTCAACGAACTGACCACATAAATCACATTGGCGTTGGCGAAATGGCTTGCCCGCATGAGCCGACATGTTGAATACAATTCCTCGCGTTTGAGTGCCATCATGCCAAACTAGATAGATCCGATTGGTTCGTTCGGCCAGCCAATGGTAAAAACCATGCTGCGAGAGCCGAATATCGAGCGGCAGTTCATAATCCTCGGCTTTACGAAAAAGTTTGCGTAAGGCTGACCGCTCAAAAATAAGCGCGGTTTCATCGATTTCATCCATGGTCATACACTCCAAAAAAACCTAGTAACAATCAATTGTATGCATATGTGGGCGGCGCTGCTTAGACCTAAAGCTGTGCTTGGGCTTCAACCATTCGAATGAGTTAGGGGGATTTGAGGATAGGTGGTTAAACCAACCAAGCCCTGCTAAAAAACAAGGCTTAGTTAGAGTTTGGTAGAGCTTAAGTCCTAAACGAAAATATTCGAGCGATCTTTAAGGTGGTCGAGCAAAGTATTTTGAATGGTCGTGCGCACTTGCTCAGTCAATTGTGAGATCAACAATGGATCTTCTGCGCCCTTCGAGCCATATTGTTCGGTCTCGATTGGCTCGCCAAACACGATCGTCCATTTGGTGGGCAAGGGAATCAGGCCCAATGGCCCCAACCATGGAAAGGTCGGCGTGATTGGAAAATAAGGGAAGCCCAAGAGTTTGGCTACCGACTTGGCATTATGCAAGTGCGGGTGAATTTCCTCGCCGCCAATAATCGAGACTGGAATGATTGGCGCACCAGTTTTGACCGCAACTTTGACAAAGCCGCCCCGCCCAAACCGCGCCAAGCGATAGCGATCTTTGAACAATTTGCCAACGCCCTTCAAGCCTTCAGGAAACACCCCAACCAACTCATCGCGCTCTAGCAGGGCTTCGGCATTGGCAGGCAAGGCTTGAACTTGGCCTAAACGGCTGAGCAAGGGCGAGATAAATGGCAATGACGAGAACCAGCTCAGGTGCAAATTACGCAACACGCGGCCAGCTTCATGCTCAAAATTGAGCGCAGCGCCAACCATCGCCCCATCCCAAGGCAGTACACCGGAATGATTACAAACTAACAAAGCACGGCCAGAATCGGGGACGTTTTCGAGGCCAATTGCTTCGACCCGCCAATATTTTCGGTACATGAACAACAAGAGCGGCTTGGCCAAATCGAGCAATTCATAATCCAGCCCAAATTCATCAACCGCGTAATCGCCACGCCAGCGCCGTTTGACCATATCGGCGTTAGCATCAAGCTGATAGCGTAGCACCAAGCCGATGCCTTTCCAAAAATCGGCATCAAGATAATCGCTGTTGATATTGGCTTTGAGCGTGGTTACGGCCATTTCGATCGCTTTCTTGGGCCAGCGGGTCAGCGATTCACGAATTAAATGAATCACTTCGGCGATTGCGCTCTCTCGTTCATCTTCCGATGGTGGCAAGGCTCGAATTTCGGTTTCTAAGGCTGAGAGCAGCGAATCGATCCGCGTTTGGCTGGTGCGTCGCAGATCATTATCGATATTAACAACTTCAATTGGAGTTTCAGGCTCGACTGGATATTCATCGGCGGCTGTGAGCGCAGTTTCTTCAGTGCTTGCATCAACAACTGGAATTGTTTGTTCGGCTTCATCAGCACCGCCAGCAGCGCGACGGCGACGTTTTTGGGGTTGATCGCTCATGCTTCATCCTCCTGACGGCGACGATTTAAAAAGGCTTGAATTCCATCGTAGGCTTTGCGTTTGGGCAATAAATCGCTGTAGCTTTTCAAGCGCAACGAGCTACGGAAGGCATCGAGCGCTTCCTCGGCGGTGTGACGTGGCTCGTAATTTAATTCGCCGCGCATGGCCGTGGTATCGGCAACCCAAGGAAAGCGCAAATAATCTAATTCAAATGGCATAATTTGGTTGGCTAGCCGATTGTGGCGTACAAAGCCGAATCGTCCAGCGGCATAGGCCAAGGGGTGGAAAATTGGCAACGGTTGGCGACCAACCCGCCGAATCATTTGGCTCAGCGGCATTACACCATCGGCAGCAACATTAAAAACCCCATTGGCTTCAGCGACCAAGGCATGTAGCAAGGAGCCAATCACATCGGCCTCATGCACAATTTGCATCAATGGGTCAAAGCCAAGCAGGGTTGGTGGGGTTGGTTGACCTAGGTAGCGCATGGTTGATGATGCGCCGCTGGCTCCAACAATGCCTGGAAAGCGCAAAACCGCAATATTCATGGCGTGATTACGCCGAAAATCAGCGATAAAACGCTCGATTTCATAGCGATGGCGCAAGAGTGGCTTGCCATCAGTGCCACGTAGCGGCGCATTTTCATGCAAATACAAGGGGTTATCAACGTGCGCCCCATAAACCATGGTTGTGCTTTTGATTACCACCTGTTTAACGTCAGCAGCATTTGCCGCCGCCAAAACCTCCATTGTGCCCATCACATTGGTTTGAAAGGCATCTTCGGGCGAAAGCAGGCCGCGACCTCCAGATAAACCAGAGGTAAAGACCATGTGTAAAATGCCTTCGACCTTCTCGGTGCGAAGCAATTCGACCAACAATGGGTTGCGTAAATCGGCCTGAATATACTCAACGCCATCAATTGGGCGTTCTGGTGGAGTAATATCAAGGCCAATCACGCGCACAATCGGAAATTTCGCCAATTGGCGGGCTAATCGCCGTCCCCAGCGACCAGCAGCCCCTGTGATCAGCACTGTGCGTCGTTCCACAAAAGCTCCTTATCCAAAAAAAGCCAAATGCGAGCACAACCGTGGTGAGCACATAGAGCGTGGCAGCGAACGTGGGTGAAGCTCTATGCAAAAAAACGTGGCTCCTCGGCAAGAATAAATCGGTTGACCTAGCGTGGTTGAATTGTCAATGAGCCAGGTATCAGATGATCGTTGAACCATTGCAAAAGCTGCTCTTGGCTACGTTCGGAACGGGCGGCGGCAGCGAGTTCATGGCTCAAGCCCTCGATATCTTCGATGGTTTGATCGTTGATATGGGCCAAACGTAAGGCAACTAACAAGGCGGTCGCAGTATTGCCCGCGCGAAACGGGCGATTTTTAATGAATGTATAGCTCAGGGCGGCAATTTTGGCAGGTAAATCAGGATACAATTCCTCGCCAAAACAGGTCTGAGTTTGGCTTACCACTAAGCCAATCAGTCGATCAAGGCTGTTAAGGCCGAGCCGACCGCCGAATCGTTCAACTAAATAGCCATGAATATCCAACATATCTTCACGTTTTAAGTAGTGCATATGCCACTTCATTATTGAGTAAGCCGGCGCAACGTTGCGGCTGGCTCAGGTTATAAGCCGATTAACGATTGAAACTCGCGATCATAGGCATCGACTACGCCCTTAGCCCAAGCCCGTAATTCTGGGCTGAGTGGCTTGCGCAACACCAATTCGCCTTCAGTAAAGACTAATTCGACGGTATCGTGATGCTCAAGGCCGATTGCATCGAGCCAGCCTTGCACCACGGTTGGTAAATTTTCCCGCTCGATTACTAATGAACGTGGCATTATGTGGGTCCTTTGTTAGTAGGGGCTAGGGGTCAGGGGCCAGGGGCTAGTCGTTAATGTACTCCTAGCTTCGAGCCTCTGAACAATTGGTTCGTATCTATCTGACGATACAGGTATTGGTCTAATGGGTCTAATTTTCTGAACCCTGACCCCTAGTCCCTAGCCCCTCGTTGCTACTCCTCGCCCTGCTTGCGCAAATGCGGGAAGAAGATTACTTCACGAATCGTAGTTTGATTGGTAAATAACAGACATAGCCGATCGATCCCGATGCCTAAACCGCCAGTTGGTGGCATACCAACTTTAAGCGCCTCAAGGTAATCTTCGTCCATTTGCATGGCTTCGTCATCGCCAGCAGCATAATCGCGGCCTTGCTCCAAGAAGCGTTGCTCTTGATCGAAGGGATCGTTTAATTCGCTGAAGGCGTTGGCAATTTCGGCTCCAAGCATAAATAGCTCAAAGCGCTCGACAAACTGTGGATCATCGGCTTTGCGCTTGGCCAAAGGCGAAAGTGGCTGAGGGTATTCGGTGATAAAGGTTGGCTGAATCAACTCAGGCTCAACAAACTCACTAAATAGCTCATCAACTTGCTTGGCCCAGGTTGGCTTGCGCTCAATTTTCAGGCCAGCTTCGCCAATTGCTTCCCATAGTGTATCAAATTCGCGGCACTCGCGAATATCAACCCCGGTTTTTTCAAAAATGGCATCGCGCATGGTCAAGCGCTGCCACGAACCGCCAAGCTCGATCTGATGCCCTTGGTATTCGATGCTGGTGCTGTTAAAAATTTGCTCAGCAGCGAAGCGAATCATGCCCTCGGTTAATTGCATAATCGATTCATAATCGCCGTAGGCTTGATAGACCTCGATCATGGTAAATTCGGGGTTATGGGTGCGATCAACGCCTTCGTTGCGGAAGTTTTTGCCAATTTCATACACACCATCGAAGCCGCCAACGATCAAGCGCTTCAAATAGAGCTCGGTGGCGATCCGCAGGTATAAATCTTGGTGCAATTGATTATGATGGGTGGTGAATGGTCGCGCCGCTGCGCCACCATAAATCCCCTGCAATACTGGCGTTTCAACTTCCAAAAAGCCGCGTTCATCGAGGTAGCGCCGCATTGCCGTGATCAAACGAGCGCGAATCCGGAAGATTTCGCGAACTTCAGGATTGGCGGATAAGTCAACATAGCGTTGGCGTTGGCGAGCTTCTTGGTCGCTAAATTGACCTTCGCGTTTGTCGGGTGGCGGCGTGATCGCCTTGCTGAGCATCGTCCAGCTGGTGACATGTACGCTTGGTTCGCCCATTTTGGTCGTAAAGAGCGTGCCTGTGACCGCAATAATATCGCCAAGATCAGTCAGATCAACAAAATGCTTGAATGGCTCATCGCCAACATCGGCTTTGCTGAGGAAAATTTGAAACGCGCCATGATCATCATTTAAATGGGCGAACGCTGATTTGCCCATAACGCGACGTTGGCGCAAGCGCCCCATAATTGTTACCGTGGCATTGGCCTCAACCAGGGCCGAAAATTGCTCACGCACGGCGGTTAATGTATGAGTGCGTTGCGGCACTCGGGCTGGATATGGCTCGATGCCAGCGGCTTGCAGCGCCTGTAGCTTGCCATAGCGTGTTTGCTGTAAATCGTTTAATTCCATGCTAATCTCAATAGTAGAGTAAAGCGAGCCAGCGCAACCCGTGCTAATGCTAACGAAAAAGGGCTATGCTGGATGGCCTACTGCTTGAATCCTGCTGGCTATTATAGCCGAGAACGCGCTGTATAATCCAAAAGGCGCACTCTCCAGTGCGCCTTAGGCTTTGTCACACACTGAATTGAGTGGGGATTGGTTAGCGAATTTTGAGAACTGTCATTTTCATAATCCCGCTGGGGGTGCTGGCAGTGGCTTTTTGACGAGCGCGTTTACCCATCAAAGCGCTGCCAATCGGCGATTCATTGGAGATTTTGCCATCGCGGGGGCTAGCTTCGGCAGCACCGACAATCATCCATTCTTCTTCTTCGCCGTCTTCATAGCGAATCGTGACTGATGACCCTAGCCGTACCTCGCGGTTATCCCCATCTTCTTCAATCATTTGGGCGTTATTTAAAATGTTACGGATTTCGCGGATGCGCCCTTCGAGGAAAGCCTGCTTATTTTTGGCATCTTCGTACTCGCCGCTTTCGGAAATATCGCCGAGTTCTTTGGCTTGACGAATCCGCTCGGCAACTTCCATACGGCCAGTTGTTTCAAGTTCCTCAATTTCCGCTTCCAGTTTCGCACGACCCTCTTTAGTCAGATAAAACGGCTTATCGGTCATAGTACTTGCCTCGATTATGGAATGAAAAAAACCGAGAGGACTCTCAGTCAAAAGAAACGCCCACGCGATTGCTCACGTGAACGTGTTAGCCATTATACGGTATTCGCTCACCCTTGTCTAGCCATGAAAGTGTTAGAATTTTTGAACTAAAAACCCCCGTTTTCAGCCTCAAGTTGCTGCAAAAAACGAGCTAGCCATTGCGCGTCAACCAGCTTAAATGGCTCAACCTTGGTAGCTAATTGTTGATAGATTTGGGTAGTTGTTGCATGGACATGCTCTATCAGGCTGGTTGGCATTGACCAATGTTGGCAAACTGCTTAGATTAAAACAAAAAAGGCTATGATCATTCATAGCCTTCGTTTACAAGTTTTAATCCTGCTTATTTGCCGTTTTTGCGTACAACATTGCTTGAGCCACAAGCGCTACATTTGGCGTTCTTGGGCAATGGCCCAGAGATGCGCATTTGATGCTTGCATTGCTTACATTCCAACGCTGTATCGGCAAAATCGCTAACATCTTCGTGATTTTTGATATTGATAAATTTCATCTGCTGGCTCCTTCTTGGCTAGGATGAATCTGCTTTTGCTACTAACTAGCATAGCAGTCAGCCCCCGCCATGACGAGCCTTGCAGATGACAGCTTGATGACAATGCTGCGATTATGCGTGCTCAATGTTCCCATTCATCCATGATTGATCTTTATTGATTCCAAGCACCTAACAGGCTAGGTCTAAGGTATGCTAATAGCGTGTTGTCGCATGAAGCGGGCACAAAAAGTTTCAATTCAAACGCCTCAATATTGTTGAAGCGCCCAAGTATACTTACCTGCTGCTATCTGCAACCATTACCGCTCACATCGAGCTTGAAACTAGTAAACCTCGTTAAATGCGACATTTTGTGTATTTACAATAAAAAACTGCTTCAAAACATATTTATCGATTGAAAATCAACTATGTTATACTAATTGCCTATCACAGCATAGTAGCAAGTCTAGTAGTGAGTGATGCGATCATGCAAACTTGTTTGCCATCATCGTGGATTGAGCGCATTAAACAATTGTTGGGCTATACGAACCATCAACCACCGACGATTCCTTGGCTGTTGGTGCCAATTGGCGATGCAGAATTAACTGATGCTGAAATAAATCAATTGTTTATGACATTACGTCAGTATCTTTTACCATCACGCTTACAATCCCCATTAACCCAAATCCGCGCTCGTTTGGCCCGCTTTACTCATGAAGATCGTTTGGTTTTTTTGTATGCATTACGACTGGTTGCACTAAGAGGTGGCGGATTAAACCGTTATTGGACGCTTTGCTGTGAGCAACTCTTTGATTCGCAAATAGATCTTGATAATCTTCGTACAAATATTGCGCCAGAAATTACGAGCCAATGGATTCGCTTCTATCGTGAAACAAATGCTGCTTTATTTGTTCCACAGCATGGCAAGAAAAATATTAAATGGCCTTTAGCTCACGCTGGTTTACTCGTCCAGGATAAACGTCTACTTGAGAGTTTTTGGCGTACAATGCGCTTAACATGGACGAGCGATGAATTTCAACTGTTAACTCACTCTGATAATATTGATGATTTAGAGTTAGATTTAAAAAAATGGTTAATCGATCATCAATTTACAACAACCCACCTTTATCAGAGTATTCATAATTCGGAACATAGTTCGATTACTTTAGACCTAATTCAGTATTATTTAAAAGAATTAAATCAACAAAGTCTCAATACGAATCAGGTTTTATCGAAAAATCAAATCAATTCAATTCAAATGCGGTGTTTCCGGCGATTTTTTTACAATCATTCTCAAAATCAAATTGAACTACATTGTACATTGTATTTTAACCAGCCGCAAGGGAAGTTATGGAGTGATTGGGATAAAAAATTAGTTTATTGGGTATTTGATGATACATTTTATAAATATACTTTGAATTTACCGATTAATTCATTAAATACACTAATATCTATTCACGTTAATGGAATCAATTACAATACACAAATTGATCTTCCTATAATTTCTAATGATGAACCAGTTATCTTCAATGAAATTTCTGGTCAGCGCTTACGGACATGGCAATTGGGAGAGCGTTATTTAATTGCATTGCCAAGTAAATCGGCAGCCGATCCTAATCTCCAAAAGCTATTTAGCGAATATGAAGCGGCGATTAGGCCAAAAGGTTTGTGGCATGATTTTGTTTTTAAGTGGGTTACCGTTCGTTTGCCATCAGATGATTGTTCATTTATTGATCTCAACGAATACGCGACTGATTATGATTTCCCGGTATTTGAGGCCTATGGAACGCCAACTGTGAGCTTGCTTGGAGGGTTAGAGATCGGTTTGATTAATGATATTCACTATTTTCACGCTGATCAACCACCATTAATTAAAATAGCTGGATGTTGGAATAAACCATTACAAATACAATTAAAAAAGCAGTTGATTAATGATCCTTCTGCTCAAAATGTGTTACAGATTTATTTACCGCCTCAATCTGAGCTTAGCGACCATTTCCTTGAACCAGAATTAGATTCTGATTCAGAGATTGTCTTTATGTTATCTATTGATGGACAGCTAAAATTGCAATGGGCATATACCTATCCTGAATATCAATCGACCTATTATGTGCTTAAATCAGCTGTTAATATAGTATTCCAAGATAAAGTTCAACCCGCCCTTACATCCGCAATTCTCAAGCAGAGTCGTTTACAGATTCAAGCATGGCCACATGCTCAACTTCAGATTGTTGCAAAAAGCTCGCTGGATAGCGTAACAATACCATTATCACTGGATGCCAGCGGATTTGTTGATCTTCCGTTGGCTGTTACCCAAATTATGAATTTGCAACGGACATCGTTTATTTTTTGGGTCGCATGGCGAAATATTCCAATTAGCCCAATCTTTGATTGTTACCAACCACGAATGCTTGATCCCGATAGTATCGTTACATACCTTACTGAAGATCGCTTAGAAATATTAATGGATTTACCTCAGTATCAAAAATCAATTAATTTGTTTGCAATTGTTCTTGGAGAATACCCTTGGGAGAACCAAATTTGGCAACAAATCAAACGGATTGAGACTGGCTCAGTTCAGTTTAATCTGCGTCTTAACCCCCAGGTTGTTCGTTGGTTGGCGCTTTTTGAGGCCGATGGACAAAAGCCTGGTTCATTTTTAGGGTTTTACGAACTGCAAAAAAGCCAACCTTCGCCAGCTAAAACGCCTAAAATGACACGTCAATGGCAACATTTTATCCAATTAATGAATCAACAGGTGTTGCCAAAACGTTTAGGTAAATTGGTATTAGATACTCAAACGCTTGATCGTTGGGCAACGCTGCGTCAATATCTTTTAGATACGAACCATTGGATTGAGCTACGCCGACCAACCATAATTGATACTATTATTATGCTGAGAGCACAAGCTGTATTTATTCCACTTGTTTTGACTGAACATCTGCCACATATTCATACATTTAATCAAAATGCCCATATTTTATATCCATATGATATCAACGCATTTCAACGTACAATGTTAATTACAACCAATAAAATTCGGGTTTATGGGAAAATTGCACATAATGAAATATATGAAACGGATATTACAACTCATTGGAATATTATCGATGGGGAATATAAATTATTTATTGATGACCATTCTCAGCATACTATTTATGCTTGTCGTAACTGCCGATTAATTTTAATGAGCAAAATCGCCCATCAGCATCTTATGCAAGCCGGGTATACCTGCCATGAAAAAGATATTGAACAATTACGTTATCCACGGGTTTATCTCTGTGCATTAATTGGGGTTGAAGTAATTTTTCGTCAATTTATTAAGATTATTGATGATTTTATTGATAATAAACCAGTTGGACAATTTTGGGAATCCCTTTTTGATGAGCTTTCACTCCTGATGCCACAAGATAAAGATATTGATCCGCTAACGTGGTTAAAGGGGCTTCAAGAAATTGGTATGGTTGTTTTAGCCGAGGCCGCCCAACCGACACTTCCATCAACCTGTCAGCGTCTCTTTTTAGCCTATGCCCGAGCATTGGAACTCGTGCTGACTCGGATTAAGGAGTTGATTGGATGAAATTAATCAACCCAACACTTCCTCTATTTCAGAAGAGAGCGTTTGAATACTTTCCGCAGCAACTTTTATATCGAATTGCGCTGTATCCTGGCCAGCACGTGCGCCAGCTTAGCCTATGGATGCAAAAATGGTTACCAGTTGCGCCAACATATGAGGTTGTGCAACAAGCAGTTACTGCTTGTTTGGAATGGTTTCTTGATCATGGAGATATTCAACGTGAATTTGGGGCGAGCTATCGCTGTATGCCGGCCTATGTTATTGGGGCCAGTAGCCTTAACCAGCCAAAATTGGTGATTTATGGCGACCCACGGATTGATCAGGAGCTTAAACGCCGATCATTCTCGCTTGTCCAACGCCTGATTTATCAACACACTCATTCACCGTATCCTTGTGGGTATGAGCGGCGTGTGATTGGGCTTGATTCGGCCAATCACCAATTAATCAAACAAACTCTACCTTGGTTGGAGCTTGCGACCCTGACGCAGGCACTGCCATCAATTGCTGAACTTGAGGTGCCTGATCCGCAAAAGGCTCGCGCCCTAACGGTTGAAGGTGTTTTTGAGATATATGATCCGCAATTTGCCCAGCAGCCGTTTTATCAAGCCTGGCGTTTAAAAGAACAAACCAACCGCCGCCTAAACTGCCTTGTGCGATGGCGACCAACTGTGGATAGCCCCGCCTACTTGACTCGTTATTATTACCAACACTATCCCGATGCACTTAGCGCTTTAGAGTATGACTATGCGGTGTTATGGCGTTGGAAAATTGATGCCCAAACTTTCCCGCGCCAAGCACGATGGGTTGAGAAACTCGCACATTTGCAAATTCCTAAAGGCTTGCCTGCCCAATATTGGCAATGGTTGCAATTTCTTATCACTGAACAACCAAGCGCTGATGGCGATTATTGGCGCTTGAAATTGCCCTTGGAATTGTGTGATGAAGTTCGTGATGTATTAACAACCCGATTAGGAATTCAATGGCGCACGACAATTAATCAAGCTTAGGCCAATCACGTCTTTGGATCTAAGGAGCTGTATTAATGTATAGTCCAGCATTTGTTGAACAAGAACTCTTGGAAATAGTAAGTGTATCCCTTGAAACCGTCTATCGGCTCTCTAATTCGAGCCTCGCCCGTGATCGGGCTGCATTAATTCGCCAAAATGGTGTTCTTAGCCAAAAACCCTATATTGAAACAACGCCACGCTATCAATCAGGAATCCACCTAGCAGATTTTAAGCATCCCATGGTTGGGCCTGAGTTGGCAGCACTCGTCAATTTGGGCTTGCTGAACCCACGCTATCCATTGTATGCACATCAACAAATGGCACTTGCATCGGCTTGGGATGCCAATGGTTACCCACAACATTTAATTGTATCGACGGGGACGGGTTCAGGGAAAACCGAAACCTTTTATTTGCCGATTTTAGCTGACATTCTACGGGAAGCCCGCAGTTGGCAAGCTAGTAAGGTTGAGCCACAACGTGGTTTATGGGATGGAAACACCTGGCTGCATAGTCGTCGCCACGAACGACGACCTGCTGCGATTCGGGCTTTGGTTATGTACCCAATGAATGCCTTGGTTAACGATCAACTAAGTCGTTTGCGTAAAGCCTTGGTCAATGATCCTGCGCTTGATTGGCAATCACGCCATTTAGCAGGCAATCGAATAACCTTTGGGCGTTATACAAGCCAAACCCCAGTTGCCGGGGTGGCAAGCCACCCGAAAAAGCGCGAATTGGTTGAACGCGAATATCAGGAAATGGCCGAACAATGGAAGAATGTGGGAGCCGAACTCCAAAAAACTGGCGGTTGGCTGCGGCCTGATAGTGCCGAAATGTGGTGTCGTTGGGATATGCAGGTTGCGCCGCCTGATATTTTAATTACCAACTATTCTATGTTGGAATATATGTTGGTTCGGCCGATTGAGGCCTCGATTTGGCAACAAACCCGCGATTGGTTGGCTGCAGATCGCCAAAACCATCGGTTTACCTTGGTCTTAGACGAAGCCCATACCTATAGTGGAGCGCAGGGTGCTGAGGTAGCCTATTTGATTCGTCGCTTGTGTCAACGCTTGATGATTGAGCCAAATCAATTACGCTGTATTGCCACAAGCGCAAGTTTAGGCGAAACACCAGCCGATCTGGCCAAGGTTAAAGCATTTGCTGCTGATCTCTTTGGCCAATCGGCAGATCGATTTCAACTGATTACGGCCCAAACAGAAGCACTTGCGGAACCCACGGCTCCACCGACAAGCCAAGAAATAGCTGCTTTTGCGAATTTTCAAGGTGCGGTTCAAGAACATGATTTAACCGAGCCAACTGTTTCGGCTACAACCATCAAGGGTTTAATCACCGATTTAGGTGGCACACTGGGCGAGGGATGGGCTGAAGCGCAGCTGTATCAGACGTTGCTTGAACATCCACGGCTCTTGGATCTACGGCGTTTGACTGCCCGTAAGGCTGTTGATTTTGATCGTTTGGCCCGAACGATCTGGGGTGCAGAAGCTGACCTGACCCAAGCCCAACAGGCAACTGCTGGAATGTTAACAGCAGGCGTTTTAGCCAAAATGGAGCCAACCTCTGATGCGCAACCATTATTGCCCAGCCGGATGCATCTAATGTATCGTGGCTTACCTGGCCTATGGGCTTGTATGAACCCACAATGTAGCGAAGTAACGGAATTGCCCTCAAGCCAACGGATATGTGGCAAATTATATGCTACCCCAACTATTTGGTGTGGCTGTGGTTCACGGGTTTTAGAGTTAATGTCGTGTCGGGTCTGTGGCTTAGCCTTCTTAGGCGGAATCCCGGAAGATCCCCATGAGCAGCGTTTGTGGCCATATCCTAATGACGATTTGGAGCGGATAGTCGCCGATAGTCGTGGTTATCAAGTATTTGCCTTGGAAAACCCTAACCCTGATAAACAGCCTCAGGCTGATTGGCAATTAAACTATCGCTCCGTTAAAAGTAGTGGTCTATGCCGCGAAACGGATGCTGATGCCCGGATGGTCTGGGAACAAACCGAGACGATCAAGCAAAAAAAAACCGAGAGTATGCGCTTGCCAAGAGCCTGCCCTCGTTGTATCTATCCCTCTGATAGAGGAGTAGCCGAAGCTTTCCGTACATTAACTCCGCAATTCTTTGCGGTCTTGATGGAACATGCCTTTCGGATTCAGCCCCCTCGTGACCAAAAAAGCCAATCAATTCCGACACCTATCGTTGAAAATAAATGGAGCTTTCGGCGAGTACAACCGACAGTGGTGACCTCTACCCAAAGCAATCCGAATCGAGGTCGGAAGTTACTAACGTTTTCTGATGGCCGACAAACGGCTGCACGCCTAGTTGGAACGCTAAATTTTCAACGAACACGTGACCTTTTTCGTCAGATTGTGATGAAACTGCTTGATCAACAACAGCTTACCAACCCTGATCAGCCATACGCATTAACCAATTTACGTGAGGCAATCCTCAACTTTTGTATTGATCATGCGATTGATCCAACCTTTGGGGAAAAAGATGGCTTTTGGAATACGCTTCAGCAAAATCGTGAAGAAGCCAAACGTTTAGCCCGCCCAGTGCTTGATGATTATTTTCGGCGGGAATTGGCTGATCGGCAGATTGGGGTTGAGGCCTTGGGCTTAGCACGATGGGTTCCGCTCGATAGTGCAGAAAAGGATATTCGCCAAGATATTCGTGAATCGGGATCAACCTTGACTGGCTTTGATACTGAGCAAACGATAGGGATAATCACCTCGATTGTACGGATTTTATTGGGCGAGAATATGATTCTACCGGCAAGTGCTGATCCGCGCGATTGGGATCAGGCATTAATTGAGTATTGGGAACGCCGAACAGTGGTGAATCAAGGAGCCTTAAAAAGCCCACAGACCTTGTTTTGGAATGCGGGAGAAAACGACAACCGTATAACACGTTATTTACGTGCGGTTATTGCCAGCTCAAACCAAACTGCTGGAATTACGCTCAGCCAATTGATGCATGAACTGTGGGACGCACTGACCGGAATGGGTATTTTGCGTCCTGTACAAGGGGTAACTCAGCCTGGTTTTGCAATCTCGATTGCTAGTTTAGGTTTATTACTATTAACCACAACCATGTATCAATGTCGGGCTTGTCGCTACTTGAGTGCTGAATCGATTTTTGGGGTTTGTTTACGCTGCCAAAATACGATGGATGAATGTACTTTAACCGATGTTGAACAGCAAGAAGGCAATTATTATCGCAAACTTGTTGATTATGCGCGTAACCAATCATCGATGTTTGCTGATCCGTTTCCATTGCATGTGATGGAACATACAGCGCAGATTAGCCGTAAACAGGCCAGCGATCGCGAACGCCACTTTAAAGATCAATTTATTCCGCTGTATACGCCGAGTGGTGCAGTTAACGATCGTGGTGAGCATCCTCAAGCCCATCGGGTTGATATGCTGAGTGTTACCACAACGATGGAGATGGGGATTGATATTGGCGATCTGACGGTGGTTGGTTTGCATAATATGCCCCCAACGGTGGCTAATTATCAACAGCGAGCTGGACGAGCTGGTCGGCGCAGTGATGGCGTAGCTGCGGTACTGACCTTCGCGCGTGATCGTAGTCACGATCAATATTATTTTCGTGAAGTTGCTCAGATTATTACTGGCGCAGTCAAATTACCCATTATTCCAATAGATAATCTTGTGATTGCCCAACGCCATATTTATGCCTTAGTGTTACAACAATTTTTCCATCAGATGCAGGGTGTATCTGATAATTTGGGGGTATTAGGCGCGTTTGGGAGGGTTGATCAGGCTCCTGCCATGATCGAAAAACTCAAACAACAGTTAGCCGACCCAACCTTTACCGACACCATTCTACGCTCGGCAGCAAGTATTTTAGCGACATACTATGACTCAGAACGTGTCCAGGCATGGCTAGAAGCATTACCTGATCAGATCAGTAAGGCACTTGAGCAAAAACGACCAGAAGAGGAACTTTTGGAAGTGGCAATTAATGCAGGGATTTTGCCACGCTATGCATTTCCGGTTGATATTGTGCCGCTGTATCGTAGTAAACCCCAGCGTTACATGCCTGATGAAGATTTAACCCGTGATTTACAGATTGCGCTTTCTGAATTTGCGCCTGGCAGTGAGTTGGTGGTTGATGGAAAACAATACCAAGTTGCTGGCATTTATGATCACTTTCAAAATGGTGGCTATCGGCCTCAGGGTCAATTTTATCAATGCCCTGAATGCCGTGCAGTCCATTATCGACCCTTCAATCAACAGGGTGTTATCACTGAGGCCTTTCCAAATCCCTGTGAATCATGTGGGACAGCGTTTCAGAAGGATGCTGTTTTGGCAGCCATAACCCCAAATGGGTTTCGGACAAATTGGGGCATCAAACCGAGCAAATACCGTGGAGGGCGGCAAGAGCGTTCGGGTTATGCTTCAATGGCGCAACTTGAAATAGGTGAAGATGTTTCAAGTGGCCGTTTAGAATATGCTGATCGCTTATGGGTTGCTGCCCGAGAACAATGCGATCTGTATATGGTCAATCGCGGCCAAACATCAAATGATCGAGGTTTTTACATCTGCCATCGTTGTGGTTATGGCTCGCTCACTGCCGATAAAAAACATAAATCACCAGAAACTAACAACGATTGTGGTGAAAAACTTCAAACACCTGCTGTTCTGTTGCATAAATTGCGAAGCGATGTGGTGCTGTTTGGCCTCAATTTTCCAAGCGCCTACAATGCTGATCCGCGCACAACTGCTGGCAGGGCTGTTTGGCTTTCCTTTGGTTCGGCCTTATTACGAGCGGCGGCGGCAGAATTACAGATTAATCCCAGTGAATTAGCCATGGGAATTCGGCCATGGCGGCAGGGTTCTCAATTAAGCACCGAAATTTACCTCTACGATACATTGCCAAATGGGGCTGGTTATGCCCACGCAATTGCCCAAAACGACCGATTAACTGCAATTCTCCAGCGTGCCGCTGTGTTATGTCGAGATTGTCAATGTTCAGGAGCATGTTATGGGTGTCTGCTTGACTATAATAATCAATATGCTCACGCACTGTTAGATCGTCGGCTGGCGTATGATGTGATTCGGTTCATCCAACATGGTGAGTTGCCAGAGCTAACACCGACTATGGCTGAGCGGGCGATTGATCAACTCAAAAGTTTTGCTATTCCGTCAACGGTGTTAGAGCAACTTGATCCACAAACAATTCAAATTCACTTTACGGATCGAAGCTATACCACCGAATTACAACCACGCCATCCACTTATTCGCCAGGTTAGTACTGCAAGCATGGCCTACCCAACCACGTTTGATCTTGAACGACGACCATTTTGGGTTTGGACAAAACTACGCGAAGAGGAATTTGAGGCCTTGTAATTAAGCTGGCTCGGAGCCAATGGCTGGCTCCGAGCATGTTATCCAGTAAAAGCTTTCCGAATTTTAGCTGGGGCCGATTTCGGCAACAAAACAATCAAATGACCGCTTGCCCGTGAGCAGGCAATATACAAAATGGTTTGGAGCTGCTCAACCTCACCAGCATCAATCCGCTCATCCAATCCCGCTAAGATAACGACCGGAGCCTCAAGCCCTTTATAGCCTTGAATGCTAGAACACAGTATTTGTTGGGGGTTGCGCGGCTTGTCGCTAATAATATACCCAGCAATTGTTGTATTGGCTAAATTGAGATTTTGTGGGCTATATGGTGTGAGAATAACGATTTGCTTCGCTGAAATTTGTTCTTGATTGTGTAGCCGACCGAGTATTTCGCCCAAGAGTTCTCGTTCTTGTTGTGGTGTTTCATACAATAGTACCTCAATTGTTTCTCCTTCTGGGCCTTGGGCAGAGATGGTTTCCGCATCGCTACCCTGATAAAAATAACGAACTGCTCGATGGATTTTTTGAGTATTACGACAGTTAATATCAAGATAAAATGGGTCTTGATTGATTGGAAATGTGTTACTTTCTTGATAAACTCGTTGATTGTTATCATAAAAAATATAGAAAATAGGATTTGGCTTTATGAAAATAGTGAGAATATCCCACCAATTTTCAGCAAAATCTTGACCTTCATCGATAATTAATGCATCAAATTTTGTTTCTTCACTAAGATCATCGCTCGCCAAAAAGGCCTGTTCAGGTAAAAAATAGCGATAATAAGTTTTTTCATCGATATTGGCTGGTTTGCTACTATTGATATGATATTGAGAACAAATAGTACTGCAAAACTCATGAAATGTATAAACTTGTAAATTTTGAATCCCACTACTGAGAGTTTTAAGATGATTCGCCAATCGACGATTAAAACAAAGCAGTAAAACATTCATTGCTTCGTTCGTCGCTAAGCGTTTAGCTTTTTCGAGCGCAAGCATCGTTTTGCCACTCCCTGCACAGCCAGTAATGAGCGCTTGGCGTTGGCGACGTAACATATTTAAGGTTTGAAATTGTTGTTGAGTAAGCGTTAATAATTGGGCTTGATACTGATTGATTCGCGAACCTAAACTAATATCAATGCTAATGACTGGAGCCAACAACTGAATAATTAAATCCACTGTTGCAGGAGTTAAGGATTCAAAACGCTGGTTTCCCTGCCATTGTTGGTAGATCTTGATAATTTTAGGTTGGATAGCGGTAAGATGACGGCTATCAATAATTGTTGATTGGTTAGTATCTGGTGGTAAGATTTCGAAGTCGGCTGTAATATCAGGAAAGGCAACTGCATGGCCAAACAACAGCTTAGGTTGCTTGAACCGAGGTAATTCTTTTAATTTATTCCATAGTGCATGTTTGCTTCGTTTGGCCTGCTCAAAAGGGCTACATTTTAGTTGATGCTTTTGTTCAAACCGATCAATCGTTTGCCATTGTTGATCGGTTGGTAGGTTGGCATTATAGCGAATTCGACCGCCTTTGGCTTCAATGACTAAAATGCCATACGCTTTATGCACAATAATGAAATCGGCTTCCCCATCGCTTAACTGGCCGCGTGCCCCACGTCCAAGCCAAGCAACACTGTGAAATACAATAAAATCAGCATCAAGTTGACTCTGGAAGATTTCGTATAAAAGGCGCTCTGATGAAGGGATTTCATTATTTGAACCAAGGCTTGGAGGATACATTTTAGCCATCTGCTTAATTCCTCACAACTCAATCATAGGATCTAATCCTGATTGTACTATGAATTTACCGCGCGATAAGCTTGTTTTGGGTAAAGATTAACGAACTAACTGGTAACTTTGGCTTGGCGTATACTCAGGAAATAGCTCATTAAGCTGTTGGTCGCGCAGGCGCTTTTGTAAAATTTCAGCCAATACATCGCGAAAATCGCTGGTGATTGCTAAATCGCCAGGCCCGTAAAGTTGTTCGGGCTGCAAGCCTGGCCATGTGCCATAGATGCCGCCAGTTACGTTGCCACCCATAACAAACATCACATTGCCATGGCCATGATCAGTCCCGCCGCCACCGTTTTCAGCAGCCCTGCGCCCAAATTCGCTCATGGTTACAATCGTCACTCGGCCTAAATTGGCGCTCAAATCGGTATACAATGCCCGTAGGCCAGCCGCAAATTCAGCCAAATTGGCGGCCATCTCGCCATCAGCGCCACCTTGATTGACATGCGTATCCCAATCGCCGATGTCGGCACAGGCGACCTCTAAGCCCAAATCGGCCTTGATCAGTTGAGCAATTTGCTTTAAAGCCTTGCCATAAGGGCTATCAGGATACACCGCACCATCGCTCGGTTGATATTGGCTTGGATTGAGTTTTTGCATAATTTCAAGTGCCGCAAAAGTTTGTTGGGCGGCTCCAACCAACATGCCCGAGCCACGATAGAGTTGACCATGGGCAGCACGAAGTTTGGGTAGTTCTAGGCGGTTGGCTTGAAGATTAAAAGCCTCAAGGCTGGTGAGTGCTGTGGCCGAGCCGCCGCGCAATGAGGCTTGGAGCAACGAGCCAAACCCTACGGCGCGAAATGGTGAATCGTTGCTTTGTTGAGTTGCTGCTAGATGCCGCCCTAGCCAGCCGCGCGGGTCGCTCTTTTGGCCAGGTGTGCCTCGCTCCATATAATCCATGGCATCAAAATGCGAGTGGGTTGGGTCGGGCGAGCCGCATGCATGCACGATCGCCAGTTGTTTGGCATTCCAAATTTCTTTGAATGGCTCAAGGCTGGGGTGCAGCCCAAAAAATCCATCAAGATCAATTGCCCCCAATTGTTGGTTGGGCTGGGCAATCGCCACATTTGGGCGAGCTTGGTAGTAGGCAGCCTCGCCATGCGGCACAACCATGTTCAATCCATCGGCTCCGCCCCGCTGAAATACACAAATCAAAACATCACGTTGGGCTGGGCTAACCGCGATAGGTTGGCGTTGAACAACCTGAAAGTTTGGCGCTAGCCCTAGCAATTGGCGACGATTAAGCATGATAAAACTCCTTTGAATAATCGACGAAGGCCACGAAGCTTGAAACCACGAAGATCGCGCAGGTTAGGCCGATTAACTACCTGAATTGCTAACCAATGGTTTACTACCGTTTAATCAGCATTCGTGTTCTTCGTGGCCTTCGTGGTTAAAAATCGTTCCCCCATGTGCTTATCAGCACAATTGAAATTCAGGGCTGGTCAGCAATAGGCCAAGTAGGCCAGCGATTTTAGTTTGATCAACGGTTGGGTTTGGTGATTGGCTATCATTTAAATAATCGATTAAACTGGCTCGCGACTCGGCGGCAAGGCTTAAATTGAGATAATCGGCTAGCGTATCGACCAATTCGCTGGCTTGGCTTGGCTGTTTGGCGAATTTAGGGACATCGGTTTTTAGGCCGTCGATTCGACCTTCAGCGAGTGCAAAGGCCAGATTCCAACGACTGAGCATCGCGCCAGTGTTGATCCAAGCGCTGCTGATTTGGGGATAGCCATCGGGTGGAGGCCAGTTGAAAAACATTTGGCCTAAGGTTTCCAATTGATCAAGGAGGTTGTTTTTACCCTTGAAGGCTTGTTTGGTGATGCTGCTATTGGTAGCGCGAATGGCTGAAATTAACAGATGCATGGGCTGTTTGATTTTTTGCTGAGCAGCGGCCAAAAACTCAGCGGAGTTGACTAACATGTTGAGCATGGCGCGAATATCGGTATCGTGCTGAAGATACGCTTGAGCAACCCGCTCAACTAAATCAGCTGGTGGATCATCGCTGACGAAGCGTAGGCAGAGCTTATAGGCCAATCGTTGGGCAGTTTTAGGGTGTTCAGCCAACAGCTTTAACAATAATTCGCCCTCTTCGATTTCGCCATCGGCAGCCAAATCTAGCTGCAGAAAATCGATTCGTTTGGCCATAACATCGTGAAATTTGGGCAGAAATTGGAAAAGTCCAGGCTGCTCGCTGTTGGCTCGGGTGATTGTCCAGCCCGTCAAAACACGGGCAACTGCTTGGACATCGGCTTGGCTATAGCCTGCATCAGCCCCGACGGTATGCAGTTCGAGCAGTTCGCGGGCATAATTTTCATTCAAGCCAAGCATCTTCTTGCCAACCTTAACTCCAGGTCGCACGTTTTCGGCATTATCGAGATAGACCAACATGGCTGGGCTTTTGGCCGAAGCCAGCAATAAATCACGGAATTTACCGAGCGCATGCTGGCGAATTACTTCACGATCATCAGCCGTTTTGAGCCATTTGACCTGATTTTTGCCAATGTAAATATTGAAATGGTTGCTCCAAAAATCGACCATTAGCTCGAATAGTTGGCGTTGGCTGCTCGCTGCCCGCAATAAACTAGCGGCTTGAAGCTCGCGCATAATCAGGCGTGGGCCGTTCGCACCTTTGGGATAGTGCTCGATTAAATGGGCACTAGAGAGCTTGAGGGTTGTAAATTGAGCCAATTGTTGCTCAAGTGCTGAGTCGTCAAGCTGGCTTGGGTTTAATTGCTGTTCAAGGTAGGCATCCCAACCGAGGGCTTGAACTTGCTCAATTTGGCCGGGCAATGGGCCATAGCTGAGCCGATTGAGCAAATGGCGAATTGCCACACGGCTGCGATGATCGCCGTTGGTCGGAGCTTCAAGCTCCCAGGTTGGCTGGGCGATTGCGCTAGGAGCCGCCCGATCACAGGCGCTTAGCCAGAGGGGGAGCACACTATAGGCAGCGGCCAGTCCACTGATTTTCAAAAAATTTCGTCGATTCAGCATCAGCAAACCTCCTGCTGGATGGGTCGGTTTGGTCGGTGCTGCTAGATTATGAGTAAACAATGAAGAAATAATGAAGACATTTCGGCGATTAAAAGTATGTTACCCTAAACCTGGGCTGAAGCCTGCCCAAGGTTTTGGATAGTGAGGATAGTATGCTGAAAACCCCACTCTATACCATTTCACGCACCGATCTCCAGATGGCTCCGATTGGCTATGGATGTATGACGATTGGTGGGAATTGGAGCACTGAACCGTGGACTAGTAGCGAGTATGAGATCGGTCGCAAGGCCTTAGCGGCGGCACTTGAACAATCAATTACGTTGTTTGATCATGCTGATATTTATACCCGTGGTAAATCCGAACGGCTCTTTGGTGAACTTTTAGCCGAACAACCAAGCCTACGCCAGCAGATTGTTTTACAATCGAAGTGTGGTATTCGCTTTGCTGATGAGCCGCCTGGCTCGCCGCAACGCTATGATTTTAGCTATGAGCACATTATTACATCGGTTGAAGGCAGCCTCAAACGCCTGAATACCGATCATCTTGACCTTTTGCTTTTACATCGACCCGATATGTTAGTGGAGCCAGAAGAAATTGCGCAAGCCTTTGATCAATTGCAGCAGAGTGGCAAAGTTCGTTATTTTGGGGTTAGTAATCACTCTCCAGCCCAAATCGATTTAATTCAGGCTGCGCTCGATCAACCATTGGTGGTTAATCAAGTGCAACTGAGTTTGCTGCACCATCAGTTGATTAGCGAAGGCATTGATACCAATCGTAGCAACTTGCCGTTTAATGCGGCCTTTGGCTTATTGGATTATTGTCGCCTGCACAAAATTCAAATTCAGGCATGGGGACCATTGTCGGCTGGGCAGCTCGTTAATTTCAATGACGATGCACCAGCGAATGTTAAAGCTACTGCTGCACTGGTAAATCAGCTGGCTGAACAGTATGACGTAAGCTCGGAAGCGATCCAGTTGGCCTGGTTGCTACGTCATCCGGCCCAAATTTTGCCGATTATTGGCACAACCAATCCAGGCCGAATTGCTGCTACCAAACAAGCCTTGCAAATCGAACTCAGTCGTGAAGAATGGTATCATCTGTTGGCCGCCGCTCGCACTGCGAATGTGCCATAGCTTGGTAATTGACATAACCTTTTGTAACACCTGTGTAACATGACCTCGCTAAACTCAGCCTATCTAAAATGCTGATTGTTTAGCGAGGTTTTGCATGCGATGGCTCTCTTACTTCTTTCTGATTGTGATTTTGCTGGGACTAAGCATTATCGTGATTGCTGTAGCCCCAATCTTTGGATTGGTAATTACAGGCTCGCTAGTGATAGTCTTGTATCTCGTGTTTTATCTCTGGCCAATTATTGGGGCTTGGTTAAGTTGGTATAGCCTAGGCTTGATTTATCAGCCTAAAAAGAAGTTGCGTTACTGGGGTTTCGCTATTCTTAGCACTATCTATGGGCTGGGCATCTTATGCTTAACGATCCATGATTTGTGGCCGTTTGGCGATTGGATCTTGCTGGGCAACAGCCTTGGGATTCTTGTGCGCAGCGGATTGTATGAGTGGCGAGTTGCTCAAGGGCGGCTTCGACGATTAAGCATTAACCTGTTGGTGGCGGTTATCCTGCCGCTGACTGTCAAAGCATTCGTCGAATATCCTTTAATCAAAGCTCAAGATTGTATGATGCAAGTGGCGCTTGATCAAACAGCTGAGAAACTGGCGCAACGTCAGCTTCAGCATGGCAAATATCCGCCCTATTTGGCCTTCGATCTTGAATTTGATGCCAATGCCTTGGATGGGCAATGTCAAGCATTACTGCAAAAAACAGATCGCTCTTCGCTCTCTATCGCCGATTATGAATATTCAACGTGGCTCTATCAACCGACAGCAACAGGTTATCGCTTAGGCTATTGGTCGCGAGCAATTCGCTTGCTTGAATCAACGTTATTCTATCGGGTATGTTGGTATGACCCGTCCACCCAACGTAGCGATTGCCAATTTACTACTGAAGAAATCGTATATCAATTTAAGCAAAAATAGACACCTAAACGTATTCAGGATTGATTGCTGGATAACGTTTAATAGATAGAACCAGCAACGAGCCAATGTAATATCACGTTCAATCAAAGCTCCCATCAACGCCTGAGCTGCTTTGCGATGGCCTGTGGCTGAGTTCTTTGGTACAACGGTTTAGTTAGGAGGACAACCGATGAGCGTGTATTGGGTTGAAAATCAATGGGGCGGCGATAGTGCTCCATGGCATCCAGGCGGTACATGGGTGTTAGGTGCTCGTGATAACCAAAATGTTGTGGCGATCAATATTTCCTCCGCTGATAATGGCCAAACATTTACTGGCACGATGACCTACATCAATGAAGGCCCAATCGGATTCCGCGCAACCCGTACCAGTGCCAACAACTATGCTGTCGAAAACCAATGGGGCGGCGATAGCGCTCCATGGCATCCAGGCGGCCATTGGATTATTGGAACGCGTGATAATCAAAATCCAGTTAATCTTGATGTTGATTCGCGTGATGGTGGCCAAACCCTCAATGGCACGATGGTCTATGCTGGCGAAGGGCCAATCGGTTTTCGCGGTAAGCTCCAGTAACGATTAATTTTCAACCAGTCATGGCGAAACGGCCATGGCTGGTTTTTTTGTGGTTTAAATTTAAATAATGATTTAATGGTTTTTGATTTATTAATATGATAATTTTATGATTGATTATAGTAGATTAATTTGTGAAATTTTGCTGATAAAATTCAGGATTGTGCTTGATTCAACGTTTTAATCATGAATCGATTCAAACGACATCAGAATTTGTGTAGTAAAGGAATTATTATGACGACTCAACAACAAATTGATTATGCCTCGATTGCTAAAGCTCAATATGATGCGACAATTGAATCAATCAAGCAATCATTTCCTGATGCGAGTAAAAATGCCCTAGAAAAATCAGCTGCCAGCTCAACCACAACTGCAACTGGCTCGGCAACTTTTGCAACCGCCTTTATCTATGGTACGTGTACCTGCGATTTGACCTTTGATAATGGCCAAAAGACCCATTTTTATGGCACCATGTGGGGAATAGGGATTGGTGGCGGAACCAGCGCTGGTGCCTATATCGGCGTACCCGCTAATCAATTGGTTGGCGATTGCAGCTTCCAAGTGACAGTGGTTTCGGGGGTTGCTGGCGCTGTGACGATTCAGTTCTGGCGGGGCAACGATTACCTTGGTAATTTTACTGGGGCAGCCTTGGCCGTGGCAGCATCGGTTACTGGTGGCAGCGGCGAATGGACTATGAAATAATTAAGCTTTTGAAGCAGCCCCACCAACGAGATCGTTGGTGGGGCTGTGCTATTTTAGGCCAGAATTGCCTCAATTTGGGCTTGGACATCAGCGCTCAATTGAACTTCGCCAGCTTTGATGTTATCGAGCACATGCTCAGGTTTGGTTGCGCCAGTAATGACCGAGCTAATTTGCGGCAAACGCAACACCCAAGCCAAGGCCAATTGGCTGGTGGTTAGGCCAAGATCGCCAGCAATCGTGGTTAATTGGCGTACCTTATTCAAGTTATTTTCGTTGAGTTCACGATCAAGCCATTTGGTGGTGGCTCCGCGACTGCCCTCTGGCAAGCCCGCATTATATTTGCCAGTTAACAAGCCTTGGGCCAAAGGACTCCAAACCGTCAAGCCAAGGCCATGTTGCTCACAGGTTGGGATGATCGCTGGCTCGATGTGGCGATCAAGCATGTTGTAGCGTGGTTGTTCAACTTGCGGCAAATAGCCATTATATTGTTTGGCGATGCTGACCGCTTGCTCAATTTGCTCAGCTTCCCAGACGCTAGTTCCCCAATAGAGAATTTTGCCAGCCTGCACCAAATCGCTCATTGCGCGGACAGTTTCTTCGAGTGGCGTGTTGGCATCGAAACGGTGGCAGAAATAAATATCCAAATAATCGGTACCAAAATGGCGCAAACTTTTATCAATTGATTCCATAATATGTTTGCGACTTAGCCCTTGATCGTTCACATTGTTGCTCATCGGCCAATAGAGCTTGGAAGAAAGCACCAAATCCGAGCGTTTGTAATCGCGGATTACGCCGCCAACCACTTTTTCAGCTTCGCCGTAGGCATATGCATCGGCAACATCGATAAAATTGATGCCATTGTCGATTGCTGCCCGCAAACATTGGGCGGCTTGATCGCCTTCGACACTGCCGCCGTAGGTCAACCATGCGCCGAGCGATACCGCACTTACCCGCATGCCTGCTTTGCCTAACCGTCGATATTCCACAGAAGCCTCCTCAGGAAGATATGCTGAAATTACAATTTGATCATACCACGAATTGGAATGGTTCTTGGCATAGCTCTTGCCTTGGTTATGCAGTGGAAAACGTGTTATGGAGGATACTGCAATGCAAGATCAAACAACTACCCAACAAAATATTAGCAAAGTCGCCGAGCAATTGAAAGGCTTTAAGTTGGCGATGTTAACCACGGTTGCTAGCGACAATTCGTTGCATAGCCGCCCGATGGTGGTGCAACAAAAAGAATTTGATGGCGATTTGTGGTTTATGACTGGGCGTGATAGCGGCAAAATTGCTGAGTTAAGCCAATCCAAGCAAGTAAATGTCGCCTTTGTTGATGTTGATGACTCACGCTATGTTTCGCTGAGTGGTACAGGCCAAATTGTTGATGATCGGGCCAAAATCAAAGAACTTTGGACTCCGCTGGCGAAAGCCTGGTTTAAAGATGAAAACGACCCTAATATTGTTTTAATTAAGGTCGAGCCGCAAATTGTCGAATATTGGGATACGCCCAACAGTACCTTTGTGCAAGTGGCTGGTTTTTTGTCGGCGCTGGTTACGGGCGAACGCCCCGAAATTGGGGAGCATGGCAAGGTTAAGCTTTAAATATTAACTTTTGGCTCAAAATTAAGGTCAGTTGCTTATTGCAACTGGCCTTTTTTAATATTAACTGAACATATGTGCTTGACATAGAAATTTTGTTCTGGTATAGTCAAAATGGGTTACTGAAGCAACTACGAAATGAGGCATTCTAATGGCAACAATTCTGCAAATTCCCTCGCTGCGCGATCAACAAAGCCGTGAAGTTAAGCGTTTGCTGATGAAGCATTTACGCAGCTTCAGCGATACGCTTGAAGTTAATGATGTTGCCCATGTGCCGTTGTATCAACAATTAGCAGTCAATATTGTCTGGAAAGTGCGCATGCCTCCCTGTTCCAAGCGCAGCATCCGAATTGCCTTCTACTATGATGAAATTGGCAACGATCAACAGCTTTTTATTCCAACTTGGCAAGCCGACCCCGACCCCGCCAGTCGTTTGAGCATTACGGCGGCTGAATATTGGTATAGCTATGTTGCCGCTACCAGCAAAGTGTATGTTTTGCCCGTGGCCCAACTACGGCCATGGTTCGCTCAACAGAGCCAGCATTTAGCAGCTCATGAAGTTATCCAACAACTGCCCGAACAACCAGCCTCGATTCAAGCGATTGGGCGGTTTGTGCCAACCCAACGGTTGTTACGCGAACTGGACGAACTTGAGATTTGGCCACTTAATCGTTTGCAGCCGAGCAAACGGGTTGCGTAGCTCGGCTGCAATTGGCAATAATTAACCTAATTTGGCAACTTGATCTTGAATTTGCACAATTGCTGCATCGCGTAAGCCTTGGGCGATGCCACGATCACCGAGATTGCTGGCGATGGCAAAAATGGTGCCGGCCCGCAAGACTTCGCTAGCAATAGGCCGCCATGGCAGTGGCTCTGGCTCGGCGCTGTATTGATCAAGCACTTGGCCAAGTGACCATGGGCCTGGCCATGGGAACGGCCAGCGTGGGCAAATATCATCGCCATCTTCCCAGCCAACCAAACTTCCACCGTAACCAGCCATTTTGCGAGCACTGCCCTGAATTTGCACAATAATTGCTTTGCTGCGGGCGCGACCAAGTGCCGCATTGTGCATGGATTGGCCTAAACCATAGTTGATTAAACCTTTGGTTAATGTGCCAAGCTCAAGTAATGGCTGCGATGTAGGAATACTTGGCTTGCGGATTGGAGGGAACGGCCATGGCCACCAAGGTGGGCAAATATCATCGCCTGGCTCCCATGCGGCAAAGCTACTTGAGCCTTTCAAGGTTGCCAGGTGGCTGCGTAATTCGCCGCGAGCTAAACGCAAATTTTCGGCTTGCAAGGTTTGGTCGCCATATTGAAAGGCCATGTTGAAGGCATCAAGGCTGCGATGGAGGTCAAGTACTACCAAACCGCCAGCAGGAATCCGCTCAATTGGCGTGAATAATTGTTCTTTGAGCCGCCACCAAGGACGTGGCCACCACCAAGGACGTGGTTCGTAGTCGTCGTCGGGGTTGGGGGTGTAGCTCAGGCTGGTAACGTTATCGCTGGCGTTTTGCAAACCAGCGAGGTTTATTTCTAAATCGGCTAAGGCCAAGCCATAAACTTTTTGGGCAAAACGCGTGTCGCTGGTGACGGCACTCATTGCCAGCAAGGTCAACGAGCGAAATGCTCGCCGCGCAAATTGGGCACTGGCTGGAATCTCGCCTGTGGTGGCGGCAATGCTTTCGCTTTGGGCAGGCTTAGTATTGGCTGCCGCTTGATCAAAGGCACTCAATGCCCCAGCAGTTGCTAAGGCTGCCAACCCACTATTGCGCAAAAATGAGCGTCGTGAACTTGCTTGGTTGCCAATATCGTCAAACGAATCGTGAATCCCCATTGAAATCCTCCGAACGAAAATAACTCTTCGATGCCATTAAGACGCAATGGGGATTGCTGGGCTTTCCTTCGAGCAATTGATTTAGCTGCGATTGAACAGCCGTTTGATTTTTTTGCCGGCTTTGCTCAATTGGGCTTGAATGGCAAAACTTTGTTTGACCGACTGTGGCAGGTGCTCAGTCCAGTAGTGAGTGGTTTTGGCGACGACCGTAATCACACTTTTGATTTCGCTTTTGAGGCTGAAATCTTGATGAATTGGCACAAGCAGCTGTTGACCAGTAGCCTGCGCCGCAACATGTTCTTGATTGATTGCGCCAGCTAGCCACTGAGCTTGACCAACAATCGGACATTCGATCGCCAACCACTCGGGCTTTTCGCCGATATGGGCGCTCAAGCCGCTGACTTCGTAGATACCGCGACATAACTCAGCATAGACCTGCATATAGTTGGGATGCTGGGGATTGGCATTGATTTGGATTGGGATGTTTGCCTCGGCACCGCGATGGGCTGGCCCACCCTCAAGCGCTAAATCGCAGAATGTTTCCCACATATTGGCCCAATCGACCTCGCCATCTTCGCGATATTTAATTGGCGCGGCGGCCATTGGTTGTTGCTCTGTCATCACTCACATTCCTTGCTTGTATGAATCTGTGACTCGCTATTTTAACTTAATTCTTCGCCACAGCATCGTTTATAATGGTGCGGCTGTTCGCTGTGTGCTATCCGTTAAGGAGTATTTGTGCAATGACGCACCCTGAGCTTGATCCAACGACAATGCAGTTGTTGAATGCTGCCCATACCTACACTGGAATTCCTGCCACGACGGTGCAAACGCCATGGTCTTCGTTGGCTGAGCTATTGCAAGCTCGAGCAGCCAGCGAAGCTCAACGCGAATATTTGGCCTATTTTAATGATCATGCTGGCGAGGAAATTCGTTGGAGCTATGCCGATTTGTTTGAGCGAGCGGCTCGAATTGCCAATTTGCTTACGACAGTTTATGGGGTGCAGCATGGCGAACGGGTTGCCACGTTGGCCTATAATCACCCCGACACGGTGGCAATTTATGCAGCCTGTTGGTTAATTGGGGCCACAATTGCGCCACAAAATGTTGGCGAAGATGATCAGCGGATTGGCTTTATTTTAGGCAATGCTGCGGTTCGGGTGGTGTTGGCGCGAACCGAATACCTCGAACGGGCCAAGCTTATTTGTAGCCATGCCGCTGGGGTTGAGCATGTGGTGGCCTTGGATGCTGATTTTGAGCAAGCGTTGGCGGCTCAAGCTATAACTTTTCAGCCGACTCAAGCGCCAAGCCTTGATGATGAAGCGTTGTTGGTTTATACCTCGGGCACAACTGGTGCTCCCAAGGGCGTGCAACTGAGCCACTATAATTTGCTGGCCGATTGTACTGGGATTATGCGCTGGCATGGGATTGATGCAACCAGCCGTTTGATGGCAATTTTGCCAATTCATCACGTGAATGGAATTGTGGTGACCTTGGTTACGCCCTTGCTGGCCAAGGCTTCGGTTGTGCTGAATCGGGCATTTAGTGCAAGCACATTTTGGCAGCGCATCGCCAACGAAGGCGTGCAGATTGTTTCGGTTGTGCCAACAATTTTGCAATATTTATGCGAAGGCAAACCAGAACACAGCCAATTTGAACGCAGCCACTTGCGCTATTTAATTTGTGGGGCTGGTACGCTGCCCGTTGCCCTCGCCAAACGTTTTTACGATCAATTTGGGGTGCGGGTGCTCCATGGATATGGGCTGTCCGAAACTACATGCTATTCATGCTTCTTACCAACCAATCTGAGTGATGCCGAATATCGCCATTGGATGGAAGATTTTGGCTATCCGAGCATTGGCGTGGCAATTTGGCCGAACGAAATGGCAGTGCATGATCCCCAAGGCCATGCCTTATCCGAAGGTGAGCGTGGCGAGATTGTGATTCGCGGCCATAATGTGATGATGGGCTATTTCAATCGACCTGATGCTAACGCCGAAGCCTTTAAGTATGGCTGGTTTCGCTCTGGCGACGAAGGCTTTTATCAATGGGATGCCCAAGGTCGCCAATTTTTGTTTATCACGGGCCGCCTCAAAGAACTGATCAATCGTGGTGGGGTAAAATATAGCCCATTTGAGATTGAGGAAGTGCTGTTGGCCGTACCTGGAGTGCGCACCGCCTTAGCGATCGCCTTCCCTAATAATTGGTATGGCGAGGAAGTTGGGGCGTATATTGTGCCCGAAGATGGCGCACAACTTGATGCGCAAGCAATTTTGGCCCATTGCCGTGCCCACATGCCCTTTGCTAAATGCCCAAAAGTTGTGGTATTTGGCACTGAAATTCCGGTTACTGCAACGGGCAAGTATCAACGCTTGCGCCTGCAAGAACTCTTTGCCGAATGGAATGACAGCCAGTTTCGTGAGTAGGTGGCTGCTGTAGTTGAGGACGCTATGAGCCGAATTGCCCAAACTTTTGAACGCTTAGCCAGCCAAGGTCGGACAGCCCTGATGCCATTTTTGACGATTGGCTACCCTGAGCGTGATTCTGCCCTGAGTTTAGCCCAAGCCTTGGTTGCTGGCGGCGCAGATATGCTTGAGCTTGGCATGCCCTTTTCTGATCCGTTGGCCGATGGCGCGACGATTCAACGTACCACCGATATTGCCCTAACCAATGGAGTGGATATTGGGTTTTGTTTGGAGACGGTGCGCCAATTACGAGCGACTGGCATGAGCATTCCGTTATTGCTGATGGGCTATTTCAACCCTATGTTTCAATATGGCGTTGAACGGTTTGTGGCCGAAGCTAAAGCGGCGGGTGCTGATGGTTTTATCGTGCCTGATTTACCACCTGAGGAGGCCGACGAATTTCATGCTGCGGCCAAAGCCCATGAGTTGGATTTGGTGTTCTTGTTGGCTCCAACCTCGACTGATGCCCGTATCGCCAAGATTGCCAGCCTGTCGTCGGGGTTTATCTACTGTGTGGCATTGCGCGGCGTAACTGGTGCGCGGGCTGCGTTGGCAGACGATTTGGGTGATTTCTTGGCGCGAGTACGCCAATATAGCCAATTGCCGCGTGCGGTTGGCTTTGGCATCTCCAAACCTGAACATGTGGCCGCAGTTGCCAAAATGGCTGAAGGGGCAATTTGCGCCAGTGCCTTGCTCGATTATATTGGCAATTTGCCCGCCGAAGAGCGTGCTACTGGAGCGCAACAGTTTGTGCAAAGCTTGCGCGATGCTGCTGATCGGGCTACGGGCTATCAACAATAATTTAGATGGTTGATCTCCGCATCTTGCTTTAAATGAGCTGGGTGTGGGGATCAACCATCTATCGACCTTGATTGTGCTGTTTTCAGCGATGGTATTTTCGGGTATCATGGCAACAGTCGAACCAACGAGGTGTCCCCATGGCTGTTGTCAGTATCGATGTTAAACCCAAAAACCAACGCAAATGGCTACTCTTTTTCGCGCCAATCATCGGCATTCTTGGGCTGTGGCTGGCGAGCGGCTGGCTTGTCCCAAGCAATTTAGCCCCCTTAACCAACAAACTTCAAGGCTTAGTCACCACCTTTCAAGGGATTTTTATTGAGGCGCTGCCCTTTCTTAGTGCAGGGGTGATTGTTTCGGTATTAATTGGCGAGTTCGTCAAGCCGCAGCATTTGGCCAGTTTTGTGCCCCAAAATGCCTTTGGAGCCTCAATTTTTGGCTCGCTTTTGGGCTTGCTGTTTCCGGTCTGCGAGTGTGGGGCGATTCCAACCAGTCGGCGGTTGTTGCGCAAAGGCGCACCAGCCTCAATGGGAATTGCCTTTGCCTTAGCGGCCCCCGTGGTCAACCCAATTGTGCTGATCTCAACCTCGATTGCCTTTGGCGATGTGCGTTGGGCTTTGGCGCGGGTCGGCTTTACAATCATCATTGCCTTAACAATTGGCTTGATTATTGGAGCTGGAATTAAACGCGAAGCAATTTTGACCCCACTTGCCCTAACCCCCGATGTTGAACATGATCATAGCCATTGCGACCATGATCATGGTGCTTGCGACCATACCCACGAACAACCCAAGGGTCGTTTGGCAGGCCTGATTGCCCACGGCAGCGTTGAATTTTTTGAGATGGCCCAGTATTTGGTGATGGGTTCGTTGTTGGCAGCGACTATGCAAACCTTCATTCCCCAATCGGCCTTGCTCACTTTAAATGATAGCGGCATCGGCTTTTTTGCTCCGTTGTTGGGGATTGTGGTATTGATGTTGGTGGCAGTGCTGCTTTCCGTGTGTTCCACGGTTGATGCTTTTTTGGCCTTATCGTTCCTTGGCTTGTTTCATCCAGGTGCAGTCATGGCCTTTTTGGTCTTTGGCCCGATGATTGATATTAAAAGTACCTTGATGCTGACCACGACATTCCGCCGCTCAGCAGTGATGGCAATGGTCGTGCTAGCAGCCTTATTTGCAATTATTGCTGGCTTGATCAGCTATGTTGTTTTGATCTGAGGTGAATGATGCAACGTCAGGTGCTTGAGCGCTGGCTCTCGGTTGGAGTAATGTTTGGGCTTGGCGCGATGATTATCTACAAATGGCAAACCAATCGCTTGAATTTGTATATTCACCCCCGCTATACGAGCTTATTAGTTGCCACGGCGGTGGTGTTGCTTCTTGTCGCAGTTGGCATGGCCTTGACCAAAGCGCCTGCTATCCCAAAACGTATGCTGGCATTATTGACGATTCCGGTGGCCTTTGCTGTGCTTGTACCTGCTCGACCGTTGGGGGCCAATTTGGTTTCGGGTAAGGCTTTAAATGCCAATTCAAGCGATAATTTGCTAGCCCGTTGGAAAACCAATTTATCTGATGATAGCAAAAGCTGGACATTACTCGAATGGACAACCGCAGTGCGTCAGAGCGATCTGGAAGTGTTACGCGATAAGCAGGCTGCTTTTGAAGGCTTTGTTTATCGTACCCCCGATTTGCCTGCTGATGAAGTGCTGGTTGGACGGTATGTCGTAACCTGCTGTACTGCCGATGGTACCGCCTTATCATTACGAGTCAAGGCCAACAATGGCGCAGATTTTAGCAACGATCAATGGGTACGGGTTGAAGGAACGTTTGTGCCAGCTGAAATTAATGGCTCGATTGTGCCGCAAATTGCTGGAACTTTAGTGTCAATCGAGATGCCTAGCTCACCATATTTGTATCCATAAATGTATGAGGAGTTTGTGATGAAACCATGGCTTCGTCGAACGATTATTCTTTCGGGAATTAGTTTGTTGCTTGGCGCGATTTTCAAAGAATTTTCGCAGCCACGTGGGTTGCGGGTTGGGGAAGGCAAAGTCTTGGGCGTTCCCTATAGCCTGCGTCTGCCCAATGGCCACGATCTACGCCAACGCTACTGGAACGCTGAAGGTAGCCCAGTTGCACCGCCATTGTTGGGCGTTGGCTTTTATCCCAATATTCCAGCCCTGCTGCGTAAATTGCAAAAGTAAACGAGGGGTCAGAGGTCAGGGATTAAGGGCTAGAGGTATAGAGAACTTGAATAGAGAGGTTAGGGATTAAGGACTAGGGTTCAGAACTAGGAGGATAAGGGAATCATGGATCAAGGGCTAGGTGTAGATACCTAGAATCGTTACGATTTCAACTCTGACCCCTGACCCCTAGCCCCTTCATAGATCAATTTTGGAGATTGGTTGCTATTTATGACCCGTGTTGCAATCATAGCCAATCCAGCTTCAAGTAAAGATATTCGGCGGGTGGTCAGCCATGCGTCGAGTGTCTCGAACAACGAAAAAACCAGTATTGTGCGGCGGGTGTTGCAAGGCTTGGCGGCCACGCCTGTGGAAGAAGTTTGGTATTTGCCTGATCATGCTGGAATTGTGCGCAACGCCGCTGAGCGCCAACAATTGCCATTTCATTTGCAGCCGTTTGAGGGCCAATGGCACGATCACGCTGATGACACGACGTTGGCTGCCCGCTTAGCTGAACAGCATAACGTTGGTTGTTTAATCACGCTTGGGGGCGATGGTACAGCGCGTGCCGCAATCAAAGGTTCGCGCTCAATCCCCATTTTGGCGCTTTCGACCGGAACCAACAATGCTTTTCCCCAAACGGTGGAGCCAACTTTAGCTGGCTTGGCTGCCGGGAGTGTGGCCTGTTTTGCACCTACAGCGATTACGCGGCATGCCTTGCTCGAAATTTATCGTAACCACGAGTTAATTGATCTTGCATTAGTTGATGTTGCCAGCGTTGCCGATAGCCTTGGTGGACGGGCCGTTTGGGAAATTAGCAAAGTGCAGCAGGTCGTTACCACCCGTTTAACCCCTGGTACGGTTGGACTTTCGGCAATCGGCGGTCATTGTGGTGTTGCGCCTGCTGATGCCTACGCCATCCATGTACTGCTAGGAGCGGGGCGAACGATCAATGTACCGATTGCTCCAGGATTGATCGCACCCGTGGCCTTGGCTGAATCCACGTATTTGGCTGCTGGCGAAGGCATTGAGTTGCAGAGTGGGGCGATTGCGCTTGATGGCGAGCGTGAGTGGATGGCGCGGGCTGGCGAACAATGGCGGGTTAATGTGCTCGCTGAGGGCGTAGCGACTGTTGATCTTGCTGCTGCGCTAGCAGCTTTTGCTCAGCAATCGAGGTAGGTTGTGGCCCATTTAGATTTAGCAATTCATGATATTGTGCAATTGCGCAAGCCGCATCCCTGTGGCGGCTATCATTGGCGTGTTACGCGCTTGGGAGCAGATATTGGGTTGCGCTGTATGACCTGCGACCATAAAGTAATGCTACCTCGGGCCACTGTCGAGCAACGTACCAAAGCCCATTTTGATGCCGAAGGCCAACCCAAACCTGCGTCGAGTAAAGAACCTTCATCATCATAATCGAGGCGATTTCGGTAATAGTTTGGGATCACGCCCCTCGCTCGTTGTGCCTAAACGAAGGGCGTGATTTTACAATACCTATGTTTAGTGAATGCTACTAAATTTAGTAGGCAAGGTTGCAGCCCAGGCTTCAATTGCATGCCAATTGCGATAATCACCCTCACGCCAGCGACGCACTGTCATTGCGCCGCGAAAGAGGAGTCGATAGCCCAAACTAATCTTGCTCAAATCGAGTACCCCTGCAAATAGCCCTTCACTACATGGTTGTACGAAATGCCGTACAGGTTGCAACCATTGGGCTACATCGTTAAGGGTTTTTGCTGGTTGGTTGGTCATGGCCAAGGCTAAACAGGTCAGAAAAGCTGCGAATGGCTTGGTTCTCAATCCGATCTGATGTTCTTTGACGAAGGCCAAGGCTTCAGGCAACCAACGATTTTTGTGGATGGGACTGCCTGCAACGACAGCTTGATAGCTGTTTAGATGCTTTACTTGTTGCATTGGTAGGAGCGTTACTGGCAAACGCTGTTCTGTTAATACCGTTGCAATCGCTTTAGCTACCCCCATTGTTGAACCACCGCGACTAGCATAGGTTACTAAAATTGATCGAGTAGTCACATCAGACTCCTTGCATAGTTTCGTCCGAAGGTACAGTGCGGGAAAACTAGCGACTGATGCTGGTAAGCTGCCAAACTCCCCGTTTTGCAGCCTCGCGTGCAAAGTTGCTGAAATCATTCGGTTGGCGACCTAAAGCCCGTTCGACTCCATCAGTTAGGTAGGCATTGCGACCATCTAGCACTTGGCTGAACAAATATTCAACTAACCAAAGCATCTCATTGGGCCATTGTTGTTCACGCAGTGCTCCAAGATAGGTTTCAAGTGGAATTTGTTGATATTCGATTGGCTTGCCATTGGCTTGGGCAATTTCACTAATTGCTTCAGCGAAGGTCATTAACCGTGGCCCGGTAATTTCGTAAACGTGGCCTTGATGTTGTTCAATGTTGGTCAACGCTGCTACTGCCACATCGGCAATATCCTCAGCATCAATAAATGGCTCTTTGATATCGCTCGTTGGTAAGAAGATCTGACCATTCAGCAGTGGCTCGTGAAAAAACGATTCACTGAAATTTTGCATAAACCAGCCAGCTCGGACAATCGTCCAGGTTATGCCTGCGGTTTGTACCACTTGTTCACAGGCTTGGGCTTCTGGTTCACCGCGTCCCGATAGCAATACCAAATGTTGCACGCCGCTGTTTACCGCCAACTGGCAAAATGCCCGAATTGTGTCGATGGCCGCAGGGATAGCGAGGTCAGGCTGGTAGCAGATGTAGACACGTTGCACTCCTGCCAACGCTGCGGGCCAAGTTTGCTGATCGTGCCAATCGAAGCTGGGGCTGGCTGAACGTGAGCCAATCCGTATGTTCAGTTCTTGGGCTTGCAAACGAGCGACGATTCGCTGACCAGTTTTGCCAGTGCCTCCGGTGACCAAGATTAAATTGTTTGCTGTCATGGTTGTTTCCTATATAAAATCAAACCCATGAGCAGTCTAAATCTTCACGTAACGTTAACTGCAAGCCCTATTTTGCGCTACTCATCATGTTCTCATTTGGCTCGATTGGGAATTGCACCTCAGTCAGTAAATCACTGGCATCAGCGGTTTGGGGCAATTGGAGCGAAATTTCACGTGGCATACCAATTGGACGATAGCCATTCAGTTCGGCCCAGCGGCCAAGTTGCTCATAGCTGGTCAAAATGCGTTCGAGTGGGCCTTGAACAACGCTGGTTGCCATAAGTTTACTGGCGGGATGATGATTGAACTGCAATTCAAGCTGTGGAGAGATTCTGACCGGGCGATGGGTGGTTTGCTCAATAAAACAGCCAATCTCCAAATCCATATCATAGATTGAGCTATTGCTATCTTGGCAAATACAAAAGCACAAGCCATATCGTTTGCTGATGGGTAAGTGTTGGCGAATGTGTTGCATTGCCTGCAAGCCTGACTCGAAATTTGCAGCGATGATCCGTGTACTGAGCACTGGTTGGCCGGGCATTGGTTTAAGCACCACATTTAACGGCTTATCGAAGTCGTTGAGGGCATTTAATCGTGACTCAATGCGGTGAATCCGTTGCATTTCTGCGTGTAAATGGGCCTCGATCTCGGCTTTTTTTTGGCGTAAGAGCGTTTGCATTTGGTCGGCAGAAATCTGATCGTGGGTTAAATCGCGAATTTGATCGAGCGAAAACCCCAAATCTTTAAGCACCAAAATACGATTTAATGCTGGTAATTGTTCAGCGCTATAGTAACGTCGGCCATTGGCGTGGTCGATACTGGCTGGTGGAAAGAGGCCTAATTCATCGTAGTAGCGCAAAAAACGCTTAGAAACTTGGGCAATACGGGCGAATTCGCCAACAGTAAACATAGATACTACCTCGATTTGTTGAAATAGCTTACTATATCAATCCAATCGCATCCTGTGAACCCTGGTTGGGCCTTCGCGATCTTCGCGGTTGTGGCCCGCGCTTCGTGCTCCTTCGTGTGCTTCGTGGATCAGAACCATGGCATTTGACAAGGGTGGCGAAGGGTGGTAGAATCCTCTGGCTGTCAACGAATGACCGAATGATATTGGTCACGACACACA